>JAGOOL010000006.1 GCA_017992485.1 Minisyncoccota bacterium | reverse complement strand
TTTTAGAGCTTCTTAACCTGCAAGAAGTCGAGCTCAACCGGAGTTTCGCGGCCGAACATTGAAACAAGAACACGAACCTTGCCGCGATCTGTATCAACTGCTGAGATCTTACCTTCGAGTTCTTTGAACGGACCGTCAGCGATCATAACTGTTTCGCCAACGATGAGGTCAATATTGTGAGTAACGGTCTGGTCACCCATGCGAGAGAAGAGGTTGTCGATCTCAGGCTGAGAAAGTGGGACCGGATTAACACCAGCACCGACGAAACCAGTCACACGAGGAGTGTTTCGAACGACGAACCAAGAATCATCAGTCACGATCATATCAACGAGCACGTAACCAGGATAGATCTTTTCTTCCTGCTCAACACGCTTGCCTCCCTTGATCTTAATCTTTTTTTCAACAGGAACGATGACGTTGAAAATTCTGTCCTCCATACCGAGCGAGTCGATACGCTGACGGAGATTTCTCATGACAGCATTTTCATAGCCTGAATAAGTATGAATTGCGTACCAATGTCTCTGTCCTGATGCTTCTTGTTTAGCCATAGTGAGATTAAAAAGTAATTAGTAAATAATAAATTAGAGTTCGAGAAGCTTTGCGAGTCCTGCTGCGAATAGTGTGTCGAAAACCCAGAGGAAGTAAGCGACGCCGACTGAAATAAGCATAACTGCAAGTGTTGAAACCACAACCTCTTTACGAGTTGGCCACTTAACCTGCTTCATTTCTTCCTTTGTTGCCTTGATGTAGTTGAGTGCTTTCATATGTTTTGGCCGCCTGGGCGGTAATTTCTCTTACTAAAAAGCCGCCCCGGGGGACGGTATCTTTAGGATACCTCGGAACGGCTTTTTGGTCAATTAGACCATTAAACTTATTGTATAGATGCCTTGTATGCAGCTACTGCGTCTTCTCCGTCAATCTTGTAGATCATGCAGCTATCAACACAGAGCTTTTTAACCAATGTTTCTGAAACCTTAGATTCCATCTCTTGGCGAACATACGTGGTGCCATCGAGATTAGCTTTTTCAATGTAGTTGCCATCACTTGCTAGTGGAGCAAGGAGAACACTGCCATCGTCTGCCACATAAACAGAACACTCAATGGGACAAAATGGTATATGTCGTGCATTTGCTACTGAAAAATGGAAACCCATAACGAGTAATAGAGCGAAACTTGCCACAAGGACCAATGGTAATGCTTTTTTCATATGCGTAAAGTATGCTCCTCTTGTGCGCGTTGTAAATCTTGACAATAAAATATATAAGTGTATAGTTTTAACAACACATTCTTACTAAATATAGACCGATGGTACGCAAACATGTAAACGAGTCATCTACGGAAGACTTCTTTGGTAAAGCCCGAATAATCTTCGCAAAACACGACGAGATAATCAAAAGAGTGATGATCAGGAGATTTAAACAAATGATTATTATCAACTTACTTTTGACAATTGCAGTCGCAAACCTTATTGTCTGGGTTTCGTACACAGTAGGAGGAGAACACCTTTCCCCAGATGTACAGCAATTAATTTCCCCGGCTGACCAAGGTATCGCATACTCATTTCTATTTTTATGTTTCTGCTCTTTGCCGATTTGTTTTATGTTGTGGCACGGTCACTTCAAAAATATCCATCGCAAGATTAGAGCTGACATAGAAAGATACAGCAATGAGTAACCAAAAAACCGCATCCATTAGGACGCGGCTTTTTTATTTCTGAATTTTACGAAACTGTTTGTATTTGAATTACTCGTTAGCGAATCTCGTACGTAACCGTTACGTTGACCAAGATTTTATTCTCCCCTGCTGGAACAACTGGATTTGTCGCTGGTGCTCCGGCTGATTGGAGTTCAGCTTTCGCATCGTACGACATCATCGGATAGTAGCCGCCAGTTGATTCTTGGAAGCTAGTAACCCGAACGATGTCGACGCCGAGGTCATGAGCGAGCTTCTTAGCTTTTGCTTCAGCCTCTTTGATCGCCATTTCGCGTGCATCATCTTTGAGCGCGTCTTGGTTATCAATCGTAAAGTTTGGACCAGAAAGTTCAGTAACACCTGCTGTGCCGAGGCCAGTAAGAATATCACCGACAGTATCGATGTCGCGAATCTTGATATCAACTGTCTGACTTGCGTCATACCCAGAAATCTTTGGTGTACGAGTTGGGCAGTAGCCGCTCGAACAATTGCCGTAGTCGTACTGTGGCTGGAGATTGTAATTGCTTGTCTTGATATCTTTTTCTGCAATTCCTTTTTCCTTGAGATACTCAACTGCTTTGTTGATGATTGCAGTTTCTTTTTCTTGAGCAATCTTAACAGTTGCACCCTGACCACGCGCCGTAAATGTGAGTGTAGCAATGTCTGCTGTCGCATAGACTTCGCCATCGCCGTTGACCGTAATCGTACTAGGAGTGTCCTTTGTACCAATGTACTGGCCTGTACGGATCTCGTTGATAAGTTTCACTATAAAATACAATGAAATCACCGCGAGGAAAGCTAGTACTCCTCCGACAATTCTCTTCTTCTGTATATCTGTAATCATGCTAGTGATGACGAGCTACCTGTTAATTTATTGCAAGGAGTTCAACGTCAAAAATGAGTGTTGAATTTGGTGGGATTGAACCGAGATCTGCATCGCCGTAGCCGAGTTCAGGAGCAATATTGAGGCGGCGCTTTTCACCAACCTTCATACCGAGAACACCGAGTTCCCAGCCCTGAATAACGCGACCATCGCCGAGTGTAAAGCTAAATGGTTCACCGCGTGGAATACTTGAGTCAAAGACCGTACCGTTTTCGAGCATCCCTGTGTAGTTAACAGTAACCTTGTCGCCAATTTTTGATTCTGCACCGGAACCTTTTTCTGTTGTCTGTGTCTTTAATTTACCGTCCGCTAAAATGTTTTCGTAGACCTGCTGCTGATTGTCATTCATACCTGTACTATTATTTGATTTCATAAGTAGCCAGCCAACGACGATGACGGCTATGATAATAATGATTGAAACAATTGTTTTTTTCATACTCATAAAGTATACACGATTTTAGGCCAGGCTTGCCGCTTTGCGACGAAAGACAATACCGGCAATAAAAATCAAGACCGCCGCTATTGCAATCGGTGTCCAAGGCGCAACTAGTGCAGCCACACCGCCGGCAATGAGTGGTGGAATAGCCTGGGCAACTGAAATAACAGAAGTATTAATACCGAGCACTTCCCCACGGTCGGCGTCTTTTGCGGTGCGAGTCAAAAGCGAAGTATAGTTCGCAGCCTGCAAACTATGTGGAATAGCGAATGGCAAAATGAGCGCATAAAGCGCGAGCGGCGTGTTCGCAAAGAGTGTCAGCGCCAAACCAATTGCCGCAAATAAATACGCCCACTTCAGCGTCTTCCAATCAGGAAAACGTCGAGAGATAATCGGGACGACAACGAGCTGCGCGAAAATAATACAGATGCCAACGAAACCGAAAAAGTTACCGACATCATTTGCCGTAAAACCGAATTTGCGGGAGACATACACGTTGAAAAATGAAGTAAAGAATGTGAAGCCGGCATTAAAGATAAATGAAACGAGAAATAAATTGCGGAGCGAACCATAGTTTCTAGCTTTTGTAATATTTTTTATTGCACCAAAGAAATCAATCTTGCGCTCCGTTTGTCGCGTGTGGTTTGTTTCTTTGAAGTAGTAGAAGATAGAAATGACGTTGAGGAGCGATAGTATCGCTGCAAAGAAAAACGGAGTTGACGACGAGAACCAAGAAACGAGCTCATGGTTGGTTAGCTTGCCACCGATGTAAGGACCGAGTACAAACCCAATACCCCAAATAGCACCCATGATACCGAAAACTCGTACACGATCTTTGGGTTCGGTCGTATCTGCAACTGCCGCTTGAGCAACGGCGATATTTCCGCCGGTCACACCATCCACAATACGAGAGATAAAGAGTAGTGGAATATTTTTTAAAACAATAGCGATACCAAACACAATATATGAAAGCGCTGTACCCAAGATAGAAATAAGGAGAATTGGGCGACGTCCGTATTTGTCTGAGAGAGCACCGAGTACCGGCGAAGCAAAAAAGATCGCGAGCGGATAACTGGCAGTTAAAAGACCTAAGTAAATAAGGCCGAGGTCGGCTTTGGACGGATCAAGGAGAAAATATTGCGACCCCGGCACACCGAGGAGTTGTGGAAGGATCGGAATCAGGATTCCCACACCGAGCATGTCGATAAATATGGTCAAAAACAGAAACCAATGGCTTCTTTTCATAACTTGGCTATTCTAACAGATTAATTGTTATACTCAATGGTATGAAATTATCCTTTTTGTTTTTCCTCATCCCCTTCCTCGCACTCATTGTCGGTGTGTCTTTTGCTATCTTTAAAGCCGCCAGTATCTTTGGTGTTATTACCACTCCCCATGCTAGACAGATTGTCGGCTGGATTTTTGTTTTAATGCCAATCGTTCTCTTGTTAACGATGGCAATCGGTAGTTTTATTAATAGTTCAATCAATACATTCTTCTATATCATTACGGTGACATGGCTGCCCATCCTCATTTACTTATTCATGGCAACAGTACTACTCACCATCATCAATCTTTTGGCTACAAGTTTTGGGCATCCGTTCACCATGACGCCACTCGCTATTATTTCTATTGTCATTGCTGCCGGGGCTACAGCTTTTGGCATCATCAATGCGACAATGCCACGCGTCGTAACGTATGAGATCGATGCTCCCGCCCTTTCAGCAGCCTGGTCAGGTAAAAATATCGTACTTGTTTCCGATACGCACCTCGGCGTTGTTCGGAGCGCGCATTTTATGCAAAAAGTTGTTAGAAAAATAAATGAACAAAAACCGGACCTTGTGTTGATTGCCGGTGATTTAATTGATGGTCCAATCTTCAACTACGCAAAAGGCTTGGCGCCACTCGCCGGCATTCAATCTACATTCGGCACTGTCTATACGCCGGGCAACCACGAGGGTTACAATCGTGAACCGGAGAAATTCTATCCAGCTGTTCGTCCGCTCGTCACAACGCTTGTCGATGAAGTAACGACAATAAACGGTACGACAATTCTCGGACTCGACTATCGTCAAGAATCAAAAGACGCAACAAGTAAGCGACTCGTCGCAGCAGGGTTCAATGCTGCAGATCCGACAATTGCTATTTTACATGATCCAACAAACTCACCTGCACTCCTCGATGCTGGCGTTTCGCTCATTGTTTCCGGACATACTCACTGCGGACAATTTTTCCCGCTTACGATACTTGTTAAAAGTATTTATAAAGAATTTACCTATGGAGTTACGGTTCGTGACAACAGTGTCGGAACAAAAAGTGTAGCAATCACAACCTGTGGCGTTGGCACTGCTATGTCTCCATTGCGACTCGGCACCAATCCCGAAGTTGTTGTGCTTCGTATAAAATAGTTACGCTCTCCAACGAGCCGTCACACCTGCCGGAAGCAAAGCACTTCGAGCTGAATTTTCTTTCAAGACAAGTTCAAGGACTTGTGTCTCCCCGCCGTACTGTTGTTCGACTTGCTTGAGGCAATTGCCAAATGCGAGCGCTGAGTAACCGGATGCATAGCCGGAAATAATAAAGAAAAGCGGTTTATCAGAAAGGAGCGATCTGCACGCATCAAAAAGTTCGAGAAATTGTTCTTCGATTTTCCAGGTTTCCCCGTCCGGACCGCGGCCAAAAGCCGGCGGGTCCATAACGATACCATCATACTTTTTACCACGCTTTACTTCGCGCTTCACAAAAACGAGCGCATCATCGATGATCCAGCGAATCGGCGCGTCACTAAGTTTATTGAGTTCAGCATTTTCTTTCGCCCATTCGATCACCGGTTTTGAGGCATCAACATGAGTAACTTCGGCGCCGGCTTTAGCAGCAGCGAGCGTTGCACCTCCTGTGTAACCAAAAAGATTTAAGACATTTATTTTTTCGCTCGCCTCACCCGTCGCGCCTGCTCTGCCAGTATGCTGAATCACCTTCATAATAAATTCCCAATTACTTATCTGCTCAGGGAAAATACCGACGTGCTTAAACGACGTTGGTCGAATATGAAAAAGTAATCCACCGTGTTCAATCTGCCACGTATCTGGAACTGCTGTTTTTGAGCCGGCCTTTTTTCGCCAGCTACCTGTTTTTGAATCAACGCGATCAAAAGTAATGTCCGCATCGTCCCAGGGATTTTTACCATCACTATTTTTTTCTGTACCAGTGAATGCTTTGTGCCACAATGCTTCCGGATCCGGTCGACGAACAACAACGCTACCAATACGCTCAAGCTTCTCTCCTTCTCCAGAATCGATAAGTTCGTACTCTGACATACTAATTTTCTTTATTATCTTTATTTTTTTTACGCTTCTGCTGGTGCTTGTGATAGAGGCTGATTAAAAACGGTGCAATAACAGATAGGCTCACAACAAAAAGAATAATCGGCATTATGTAGCGATCCGGATTTGGAACGAGCTGTCCAAAGAAGTAACCCATACCGGCAACGATAACCGGCCAAATAATTGCACCAATCGCATTGTATATAGTAAATGTACGGCGATGCATTTTACCAATACCGGCAAGTGGACCAGCCACAGTACGAAGCACTGGAATAAATCGCGCGAACAAAAGTGTCAGCACACCAAAACGGGTATAGTATTTTTCAGCGCGCTCCATACTCTTGAGCGAAATAAGTCCTGAATCTTTTTTCTCGAAAAATTTCGTTCCGTACTTTTTACCGAGCACGTATGAAACTTCGTAGCCCAAAAATGAGGCAACTGCGGTAACGATGATTGTTCCGATAAATGACATTTTGCCGACAGCCGCCAAAATACCAAAAGAAAAAATGAGACTATCTCCCGGGAAAAGAATACCAACGAGTAAGCCAGTTTCAGCAAAGATAGCAATAGCTAGACCGAGTAGTCCGAGCGTGGAGAAGGTTTCAATGCTAAACATGGTAGTTGAAAGTATTTGTAAATTATCTAGAAAAAGTTGAGTAAGTATGCGAGGATAATGAGCGCTCCGATTGTACCGACAGCTGGATGGATTCTCCAAAGGATGATGTCGATAATAACCAAACCGAGGAACCACCACAATCCTATTGCAGCAATCGAGTCACTTATAGTAGAAAGAAATAACTGAATTGTCATGGCTACAGTTTATCATACGAACTTGCGTGGAGCGAGTAAATGAGTAGTATGGCAAGCATGGGTTCAATCGTTGAACTATTTGAAGACCTCTTTGGTACCCTCTTCGAGGGTCTCCAAACCTTCCTCGGCTACTTTTTCCGAGGTGTTTTGCTTGTGATTTTGGCTTTGATCTACCTTCCAGCCTTCTTTATCACGACAACGCTCAATAAAACATTTGAGGACATGTTGAAGGAATTTGGGCTATAATTAGCTCATGAATACATTTACCCCACGCACATTCTCCATTCCGGAGCTCAAGGGCATTTCCGCCAAAGTTATCGCTGAACATATCAAACTGTACGAAGGCTACGTAACAAACGCAAATACTGTCCTCACCAAGGCTGACGATCTCGCTAAAGATGCTGACACAAATGCTTATGTTTTGAACGAAGTCATGCGCCGTTTTTCTTTTGAATGGAACGGTATCAAGAATCATGAAAAATATTTTGCATTACTCGAAGGCGGCGCAACCCCCCTCACGGCAGCAAGTCCACTCGAAGAAGCAATCAAAAATACCTGGGGCGCAGTCGATGCTTTTCTCGTTCGATTCAAAGCACTCGCTATGACTCGCGGTATTGGTTGGGCAATGCTCTCAAAAGATCGCGAAGGAAAACTCTTTATACATTGGGTTGATGAGCAGCACCTCGGCCAACTCCAAGACACAACACCAGTTATCGCGCTCGATATGTGGGAGCACTCATTCGTCGCCGACTATCACCCGTCTGGCAAAAAACAGTACATCGAAGATTTTTTCACAAATATGAATTGGAAAGTTGCGGAACAATTTTTTACTGAATAGTTTTTCCGCTCGCACATACTATAAATAAAAAAACCGTCTTACTTCTGATTAAGACGGTTTTCAACTTCTATTTTTTTCATCAACATCATCGTGGCAAGTATGGTGAGTAGCTCACCTTCCTTATCGTTGATTTTCTGTAGAGCTATTACTTCCAGCTCTTCTATTTCCAGCTCCTCAATAAGTTTGTTGATATACCCGATCAAAACCATATTCTGGTTTTGATGCTTAAGTTCATATGGTGTTGGAATTCTTCTGATTAACGCCCGAATATCCTCCTGCTTAAAATCAATACTAATATGACCCCTCGCAATCTGGCTTGCTACTATATTTTTTTCCAGATTTTGTTTTGCCTCAACTTCTCCAGTAATCGTTTTTTCCAAAACAGTGAGTAAGTTATGGTCATTTGTATTAACTGCTTTATCAATAATCCTCCGGTGAAAATCGTTGAGTTGTGCAGCGCCTGGAATATACTTTGTTAATTCACTGATTGCATCAATGAGAAACTTGTTATCAGACAAATCAAGACCATTTTCAATTTCCAACCTAAGAATTGTAACCAAAGCATCGGTTCTTATTGTCTGACAAAGGACAGTAGCGAGTGTCCAATTCTCAAAGTGTAGCCCCTGTATTTTGTAGTACCACCAGATATCGTGCTCATTTGCCTCTCTAGCAGCCCTTACTAAATCTCGCGCGGGTAGATTATGGACGACTGCTTTTATTTCACTGATATATTCAGCGACAACGTACGCTTTTTTTATTGTATCCTCGGGGATAGATATTCCGTAGGTCGATTTAATCTGCTGAGCGATTTCCTCATGTTTTTCTATTGTTTCCATTGTATGTAGTTTTAGTATGTATATTGTTTTATTGACTCTAAACGTTTCAGCTGTTTTGTCAATAAAAAAAGAAGCTTTGAGGCTTCTTAAGTTTACACAGTCTTCGATTAGTATACTTACCATTTAATACAGATATACTGTCCGGGCGTCACAACGATTTCCTGATCAAAAATTCTATCCTTGTTGCCGAGACTCGTATCGTACATTTCGTTTTCTGTTATCTGAATAAAAACGACGGTGTAGCGTTTGGAGAGAAACGTAGATATATGGAATCCTTTAACACCGAGATCTTCTCGAGTAGCTGTGTGCATCTTTTTACCGACAACACTCGGTGCATCAGTACCCAAACAGTAAACCGGATAGTAGTCCATGCCGCAATTCGCAACGTGGAGTAATTTTTCTTTCGTTATTAAACGATTGCAGAGCTCAATTGCGCTGCGTTCTTCTGCAGCATCGGCCGCATCAGCTTTTTGTTTTTCGTATGCAGCAATTTTTGCAGTTTTATTTTTTCTGGCGGTAGCGGTTGCTATCTTTAGTTCTGCAATGAGTTTTTTTATTTCGTCTTGATTTGCCATGGTCGTATATTTTATTGTGTTTCCTCAACTGTACCATTTTTCTGAATCGCTTTCTTCTTCCAGCCGAACGGATCAAACCTATATAAAAGAAAAATGTACATAAGTGCCATTGCCCAAAATGGCGTCACAAGCGGCACAGCAGCAAGCGGAATTTTGGTAGAAATATGGATGAGAAATAAAATCGCACTCGAAATCCCCGTCGCAATAAAAGCAAATGGTTCAGCTATCGGCAGATAGACAACGCCGAGGAGCGCAACGATTGCTGAAAACGCCATGAGGTACGGCATAAATGGTAGAACGGCAATGTTGGTAAGCGGACTGATAATCGACAGTGTGCCGGTTTTCCAAAGGATAAAGGGCAATACAAACATCTGTGTGCCGATTGTTCCCGTCGCAATCTCGCGCCATGGCAAACCAAATTTTTCTTTTGGCAGCCAGTTGAACCAATGCGACACGCGCGGTGAAAAATAAATAATGCCGACTGTCGCGAGAAATGATAACTGCGACGACACATCATAGTAGAGCGTGTATGCATTTATCGCTGTCATCGCAAAAGCTGCAAGTAATAGAACGAGACCGATGTTTGCTTGCCGGCCTTTAGCTTTGGCGAAGAGTACGATACATCCCATGATCCCCGCTCGAACTGCACTCGACTGCAATCCTGTCATGACGACAAATAAAACGATAGCTATGCCGCCCATCGCAAGCGCGCCGGCAAGTGGTAAGAAAGAAAATAGTTCACGGAAAAAGTTTGCCACAATACTGACGTTGTAACCGGAGAGCGCGATGATATGCGTCGTGCCTGTTGTAATAAATTCCTCGCGATTTTCTTTTGTGATTTGTTTATCGCCGAGAAGCACGCCACTAGCCAGACTTCCTTTCATACCGGGCATCAGTGTTTTGATTGCATCTTCGAGGTTCGCTTCAAATGTGAGCAGTGTTCGTAAAACCGGATTGCCTTGCTTGGTCGCTGTGACCATAATTGATTTGGCTTTGACAATGCCGAGAATGCCATCTTTTTTGAGAAAGTTTGGATAGTCGAACATGCCACCAGTCGATGTTTCAAAGGGTTCGGGTTTTTCTAACTTCCCTTTTACCATCACAATATCGCCGTACGAATATTCTTTGCCATCGCTTTCGCGGACTTGGAATTTTATTTCTAATTCAGAAATATATGATTTTTTATTTTGATTTTCTTTATCATTATTTATCTCTCCCTTCACAACGAATTGACTACCATTAGTTCCGGCTTCCGATGAAGCCACAACCATTCCCGATAATTCAATAGTTTGTTCAAACGGCAATGCTGCAATCTTTGCGACAACTTTTTCTTCGGTATATGAAAAACGAAACATTGCGAACGCCGCCAGAATAAAGAAAGCGACATATGTGCGCTTATTTCTACTGTTCGGCCAAACGAAAATGCCGACTGCAACTGCAATCGGCATTATGTATATAAAACTATTTCGGAAGATACTGGCTGCGAGCATTCCGGTGAGCCAACCGGCCAAGCTTATTTTCAGAATATCATTGTTCGTTCTTCCTTCTACTCTACTTTCCCTACTGTCCACGACAAGATTATATTCGCTTCGTCTTCTTCTGACAATGCTTTTTTAAATTTCGCACCGCTCTTGCCTTTTACCCGCGCTTCGCAATCCGCCCACGTACGATGCGTTTCAATCATGCCGCCAACTTGCGAGACATATGAATACGCCGGCATTGCACTTCGCGCTTTCTTGGCTTTGCTATCAGCTTTTTGTTGCTCGGTCATTTCAGTTACCAAACTTCTATCGCCGACCGAGTCGCCAAGTAAGCGCTCATAGTCCTTTGCGCCGCCTACATATAATAGAATGCGATCACCATCTGCAAATGCTGTTGCAATGAGATCTGCACGTTCATTACCAAGAACACCAGAGTGGCCGGAAACTTTGGTAAATGTTAGTTCGCACTTAGATTTAAAATACCAAACGAGTTGATACATCGGCTCCCAGAGATCACGGTTCGCAACTGGAGAACCATCAGACGTCTGCCAATTATTCTTGAACCAACCGTAAACCCACTTTGTAATACCACTAAGGGCATACGAAGAATCAGAATTTATCTCAACAGCAGTCGCAGTACTGAGGTGGTCGCGGATGTATTCGAGCGCCTTCAAAATAGCGGTGAGCTCCATACGGTTATTGGTCGTATGCCCCTCTGCCCCGCCGATCTCGATAATCCGATGATTTGGAAATTGCATCGTTGCCGCCCAGCCACCCGGGCCAGGATTCCCACGGGAAGAACCGTCGGTATAAATAGTGATCTTTTTCTCATTGGCCTCGGGCGCCGGAGTAGTGTCTGCCATGCGAGCATTCTATACAAAATAAGGACATTTGGGAATATGGCGGGAATAATCACAGATTGTTATTCCCGCAAAACATGGTATAACCTAAGGCATATGAAAACATTTTCTGGTAAAGAAGCCATTTTGTTCGGCTGGGAGGAATTTAAAAAGAATCCGTGGGTGTATGTCGGTATTGGTGTAATAATCGGTATTCTCAATGCGATTAGCAGTGTGGAAAGTGAAAATCTCCTTCTCGTTATTATTGGCGCTGCGGCATATATTTTTGGAACCCTTGCAACAATAGGCTACATGCAGATCTCTCTCGGTGTAGTCGATGGCAAAAAGCCGGACACTGGAGACTTGTTCAACAACATTAAAGAACCGAGAATTTTTGTGAAGTACGCTCTTGCCGGCTTGCTCATTGGACTCATGGCAATTATCCCCCTCGCGATCATCGGTATTATTCTCTTTGCGGGTGGAATGATCACTACGCTTGGCTCAAGTGGTACGCTGAGTGGAGTAGTCATCGCAGTAGGTATCGTTGCGATCATCCTCGTCATTGCGTTCCTCATTCGCTTTATTTTCGTTACGTATCTCATCGTCGACAAGCGAGTTAAGTTCTGGGATACATTTAAGGTTAGTGCTCAGATGACCAAAGGTCATCGCGGCAAGATTTTTTACTTCATCTTGACGCTCCTCGCCCTCAACCTCCTCGGTCTTATCGCTTTGGTTGTCGGATTGCTCGTTACGATGGCAATCTCCCAACTCGCAACAGCGTACGTCTATCGCAAGTTGCTTCCGGACGCACTCCAGCAAAATAACGTTGTCACAACAACTGAAACAGTGGTTGAGGCGATTACTGAGACAGCAGACTCTGTTGTAGTAGAAAAAGAAACAACTATTACGACGGATGCAAATACGACAAACTAAATTCTCACTCAAATAAAAATACCCCTGTCTGGGGTATTTTTATTTATTTGAATCACCGGAATTAGTCGATCGCCGAGTAATGCAATAAATAAATAGTAGTATTATGGATCCCATAAACATGAGGAATCCCCAATATTTGCTAATGCTTTCTGTTGCAACGTGCTGAGTCATAATGGTATTTAGTTTTTGTTTGGGGTTTGTAGAACAATGGTGACTTGCATCATACGACTTACGACTATCTAAGTCAACAATATAAAAATAAAAGGCCGAGCATGGGTGCTCAGCCTTTACCTAAAAATATTCTTTGAAATCAAATTATTAGAACAGTGTTATCCGTGCAAAACAATCTCCTGTGCTTTGATCTATCGTTCTTCCGCAATATATACCGATAACATTGCCGAACTTATCAAAAGCAGGTGCGCCGGATAATCCGCCAAGGTCAATATTTTCCTCGAGCAATACATTAAATACTCGTTCTGAAAAATACTCAACTGCACCTATTACCCTCTTCTTTGTATCACGACGATCAGAAAGCTCTCCTACTCCACTAATACAAACGGAGTACATGTGTCCTTTATTGTCAGTGTAATATCCACGGACATAGACAGAGTCGCCGCTACTGACATTGGGTTGTATCTTATAGCCTTCAGTAATTTCCATCACAGAAGGGCTGATATTTCGCAATCCCTTGTAATCAACAACAGCAATATCAGCATTGAGCGTGTGTGTAATTTTCTCAATACCGACAGTGCAGTGCCTCGCGGTATAAAGTAGGAAAGTTCCATTACTATCTACAATGAAAGCATTGCCAACACCAAGATTATTAATCGTGGCTCCCTCATGTTCGTGCAGCAGGCTGTTGATTTTTTGAGCAGCAGACGCATCGGCAAAGATAATCATTTTCCCGCCGCAAGTAGAAAATATATATGTCGCATTTTCATTTACTGGTTCAGTGAAATCTATCGTTGCGGTATTTGCTCTTTTTTTAGAAGAGCAGCCATTCATGACCATAAAAATGGCAAGCACTAGAGTGGTGATTTTTTGCATGGTTTTTCAGTTAATTGGTTACCACAAAAGACTTTAGTCTCCTCTGGCAACCAATTAACTCCATATATAAAGAACAACGATATGCTGTATAATAGCATATATTTTGGGAATAGTCAATATACGTGCTTTTAGAAAATATCCACAATCCTAATTCTCGCTTCCCTGCCTCGGAAGTACGACATCTCAAGTGTACCGACGAGTGTCACCTGCATACCGGCCGCGACTGGCTGTTGCATTCCGTCTGCATCAGGAATGGTGAAATCTTCCGGTGTTTTAAAGAATGCGATGGCTTTTGATGAACCACGCTCGTCGCTCAATACTAATTCTAAATGCTCTTTTGTTTTACCGAACAGTTTTACAGAATCAAGCGTAACGTTTTGGAAAAGAAAAATAGGCTTCGGATTATCAAGGCCAAATGGCGCGAAGCGATCTATCTCACCGATGAATGCAGGTTTTACTTTATCGAGAGAAATGGTGGCGAGTGCCATTTTTGGATTGCCAACAGTCGAGCCCTCTTCTTTTTCTGTCTGATCTGCGATTTCTCGAATCGAAACATACGTTTTGCCAAGCGCTTCCTCTAAAAAATGAATCTTCTCACGCGTCGCAACAAAACCGCCGGCAACAGTGTGGCCGCCGAACTGCACAAAGAATTCTGTATTTGCCGTCATGAGGTCAACAACATTCACACTACCATCGGAGCGACATGAGCCTTTGATGTGTTCGTCTTCCTCTTCCATTCCCCAAACAAAAACTGGTTTACGAAGTTCGTCTGTAAGTTTTCCGGCAACAAGACCGAGGATGCCCGCTCCCCAACCAGTGTTACCAATCACAACAACCGGGCTTTCATTGCTTCGTTTTGCAAGTGTCGCCTTGGCTTCTTTCATAATTCTCGCAACCAGCAGTTTTCGTTCGTCGTTTATGTTCGACAAATGTTCAGCCATCGGAATAGCTTTGGCATCAGTGTCCGCAGCGAGCAATTCAAAAGCGCGCATTGGTGTATCCATACGCGATGCGGCATTGATACGAGGCGCGACCATAAACGTCAGGTCGTCTTCAGTCAGATGCTCGGTATCCATTTTCATTTTACTAAAAAGCGCGCGGAGTCCTGGACGATTGTTTCGGCGAAGAACTTTCATACCAAAGTAAGAAAGAATTCTATTTTCGCCGCGAATCGGCACCATATCAGAAAGCGTACCAAGTGCCGCCATATCGAGCATCCACTTTTCCCAACCGTCATGGATCTTGTAGTACTCGCCATATTTTTTTACAAATGCTTGGGCGAGTTTGAAAGACACACCTGCGCCGGAGAGAACTTGTTCAGGGTATGCTGTGGCAAATTTTTGCGCAGCCGTTCCATTTTCGTCGACATGTTCAACAATCGCATCTACGTGCGGATTGATGAGCGCATACGCTCGTGGCAATTCTCCGTGCGGCAAATGGTGATCGGTAATGATGACATCTATTCCCCCGGCAGTTGCAACCGCAGTTTCTGCAACCGCAGTAATACCGAGGTCAAACGTAATCAAAAGCTTTACGCCTTTATCGATAAAGTCTTTGACGGCATCCATGTGTAGTCCGTAACCTTCATCATGACGGTGCGGAATGTAAAATTCAATATGCTCGTAGCCGATACGCTTAAACATGTCGGACATAATTGTCGCTGCTGGAATACCGTCGCAGTCATAGTCGCTGTAAACGACAATTTTTTCTTTTCCTTCCATTGCTTCAAAAATACGGACAACAGCTTTTTCCATGTCGCGGAATAAATACGGATCAAGTAAATCTTCATATTTCGGTAAGAGAAATTTCTCAGCATCAGCTTCGGCTGTTAATCCACGCACAAAAAGCATCTTACGGACGATTTCCCCGTAGTTCAGCAATAAATGCTCCGGTACATCCGGAGCGAGTTCCCACTTTTTCACTTGGTCATTTTACCATATACTAAGATATATGACCGATCACAAAAATGAAGAGCAAAACGACACACTTTTTACCAAAATAGTTAAGCGCGAAATCCCGGCAACTATCGTCTACGAAGACGAAGAGTCGTTGGCTTTTATGGATATTCATCCATTAGCTAAAGGACATTTGCTTTTGATTACTAAAGAGCCGTACGAGTGGATGCAAGTTGTTCCAGACGAATTACTCAGCAGAATGTTTCTAAAAACAAAAAAACTCATGCTGGTTCTCAAAGAAAAGCTCAATTGCGACTATGTGCAGCTTGGGGTTGCAGGTGATGAAGTTCCACATTTTCACATCCACCTCGTACCGAGGCATCGCGGCGAAAAAATATTTGGAGATCAGAGGCCAGAAACAAAGTACGAAGACGGCGAAATGCAGAGTTTTGCAGACAAAATCAAGAGCGCACTTTAGATTTAGTGATATAATTTCGGCATGGTTAACAAAGTTCTTATCGATTATATTCATTCTGAATTTGAGCGAGGTATTCCAAAAGAAACCATTCGCCAAATGCTTATTGAAAGTGGTTGGCAAATTGCCGACATAGATGCCGGCGAAGCTATTGTCTATACATCACCAAATCCGCTTCCAACAAATCCTGTTAGTTCAGTAGCGCCATCACAGCCACTGCAACAACCTGTTCACATCCAACGCCCGATACAGCAGGCCGTACAGCAACAAACAACACAGCCGATTCAACAACCTATCCAAAAACCAAACCTTGCTGCCGCACTCGAAGCGCATCGCCAAAAAACTGCGCAGACATTTCAACCAATGCGACCAACAATGCAGTTCCCGATGGATCAAACAACTCAGCCAGCTGCAGCACAGCCGACAACATCACAACCAATATCGGTCCAGCACATTGATGCAAAATATAGAACCGCAGAACCAATCGTCACCATGCAGCAGCATGTACCGAAGAAATCAAAGTGGCGTTTCGCAAAAGTATTCGTTGTTATCTTACTCATTCTTATTTCAGGTGGGGCCGCATATGGTTACTACACCGGCTACTTCGAGCCGTCAGCACAAGTCAGTGGCAATATCGTTACAGCAATGACTGAAGCAAAAAGTGTATCATTTGATATAGCAATCGACAGCGACATGAGTCAGGTAAAAATCGAAAACGACATGCTCAGCATGATGCCGGGTTTTGCACCGACAATGTCCTTTATGGCGCAAGGTGTTTACGATAAAAGCCAAGTCGACAATACAATTTCAAATGCAGTGCTTTCGTTTTCAGCCGGCACATTTGTCATCGGCGGCGAAACTCGCTTCTCCAACAAAAATCTGTATATCAAAGCGACGGCATTACCAATGATTCCTCTCTTTGATCTTGCTACGTACAAAGACCAGTGGCTTTCTATTCCATTCGACCAAACAGCATCCGACGTCAGCACAGCTCAAGCTTCTATTCCGCTCATTGGTACAACAATCGTCAATGCCGCGACACTCAGTAACCTTAGTCTTGAACAAAAACAGCACATCACCGAAATGGCCGAAAATGGCAATTTCATTACAGTGACAAAACGCTTCCTCCCTCAAAAAGTTGGGGATGTTCTCGTCCAGCACTTTGCTTTTACAATCAATACTGAGGCAATCTCACAATTTTTACTTGAGCTGAGCGCATACGCCGCAATTGATACTGCCCCAACTCGAGAGAGTATTAGTAGTATGAGAAATTTTGTCGGTGAAGCCTGGATTGGTAAGGCCGATCATTTACCATACAAAATAACTGCAGCATTCGATAGCCAAGAAGGTACAGACCCTACAAGTATTGCAAAAACGACGTTCACACTATTGTTCAAAGACTGGAATGTACCGATTGCTGTAGAAACACCTGTCGATAGTCTTCCTTTTTCACAATTCCTCGAAAAAAGCTTATCTGACGCACAAAACCAAGCAATCGACGACAACATCCGAACGACAATCGCGGACCTCCGGGCGGAAGCGGAAAGTTACTTTGATGGCAACAATCTAAGTTACAAGAATTTCTGCAAATCCCCTGCATATAGTGACCTCCTCACAAATATGTCATCTGAAGATCAAAAAACGACAGGCTGCAGAGATAGTGTCGCTGCGTACGTTACATACACAAAGCTCAGTGCGGCAACCGGTTTGTATTTCTGCTCTGATTCAACAGGTACATCAATCGAACTTGCAAAACCGCCTACCGGGCTCGTTTGCAAATAAAATGTAGCGTATACTTATAGTGAGGCCGATTTATTAACTATTCATGTAAAAACATATGCTTAGATGGACAGTCACATTTTTGATTATCGCAATTATCGCTGCATTACTTGGCTTCACTGGAGTTGCTGGCGCATCGATCACTATCGCTAAGATACTCTTCTTTATCTTCCTTGCCCTCTTTATCATCTCACTGCTTGCAGGAGGTGTACTCTTCAAGGGAGTTAAGGACTCTCTCAAACAATAATCTATCTCGTATAAAAATCCCGCTTTTGCGGGGTTTTTATATAGCCAAAATATATTCCTCTTTTACGTCGATTCGCGAACTATACTGAATACCACATAAAATTTTCCTTAAGATTACTTAAAATCATATCCCCAGCCTCGATTCCCTATTTTTTTGACGAGCATATAATGTCGACATGAGAGTATTAATTATTGAAGACGACCCGGAGATCTTGGTGCTATTAACATCATATTTAGAATCTGCTTGTTTTGCAGTCGACGCGTGCAATGATGGTGCGCAGGGTTCTTTCTTGGCGAGGACAAATGAGTACGATATTGTCATACTCGACTACATGCTGCCGAACAAAGATGGTTTGCGTATTTGCCACGAAATTCGGGAAGCCGGCAAAACGATGCCGCTCCTCATGATAACTGTTCGAAGTGAAATCAACGACAAGGTTGAGCTCCTCAATAAAGGTGTCGACGACTATGTCACCAAGCCGTTTTCATTTGAAGAAATCATTGCTCGTATCAATGCGCTCTTACGACGGCCGAAAGCACTTGCCTCGCCCGTTATGAATATCGGCACGATTACTATCGATGCTGCACGACAGCGAGTAACCAAGGGAAACAAAGAAATCTATTTAACACGCAAAGAGTATTCGTTACTTGAGTATTTGGCACGGCACGAAGGACATGTGATTTCGCGCGGGACTATTATGGAACATGTCTGGAATATGGAAAGCGATCCGTTTTCAAATACTATTGAGGCACACATATTCAATTTGAGAAAGAAGATTAAGCGCGGCAAAACAGAGCTTATTCGGACTGTTCCCGGACGTGGATATATGTTGGATGGGAAATAGAGGTGATGAGTCGCGCGCAAGAAGCGAAACTTTATAATAATTTTATCGTGGCTTCATGTCTCGCTGTCATACTTATCTCGCAGCAAACCACCTGGTCGATGGATTTGCTTTATTAAATATAATAATATTAATGCATGGCAAATATAATTGAAAACATCCTAACCAACGAAGACGTCCGCCAAAAAGCCGACATTGAACGCCTCTCCCTTTCCGAAGGAGAATTTGAGCCTTGGTGGAGCTAAGATAAGAAATAATGAACACTTTATTTGTGAGCACAAAATCAATGTTTACTGCCTGCCAAACGCGGTACATGAAGAGTGCTCATTATTTCTATATATACTTCCTAAAGCCTAAATCACTATTGGAGGACGATAAAAGAAGTGAGGGTATACTTACCGTGATTCTATTTATTGCGTTAATGATTTTAAGCTTTTTTGAAACTACAATAATATTACTCAATATATTCTCGGAAGATTATGGTGGAATATCATTACTCGTATTTTCATCAATATATCTATTATTCGTAATTCTATATGCCGCAACCAGGAATGGTTACTACTTAATTTCAGGATATTGTTTTATATTTCTCATTTTAGCTTCGTCTATTTATGGAAGTTATATGTGGGGTGCAAGCTTACCGATGGGGCTACTCGTATACGGCCTAGTTGTCACCATTGCAAGCATAGTCATTAACAGTAGGTTTGGTTTTTTAATTGCCATTATTGCCTGCTCATCTATCATTATTACCGGTCTTCATGAACACGCAAGCCAAATCCTTCCAGAGTGGAAGAAAAGTGTAATTGAAAAACGTGATGTAATAGGTTACGGCATCATGATCGGTCTCACCGCCCTACTCTCCAGATTATCAAATAAAGAAATGGAGAAATCTTTGCAGAGGGCGAGAGCATCAGAGCAAGCACTCAAAGAAGAACGTGACAATCTTGAAATTACCGTGCAAGAACGCACAAAAGAACTTCGTGAATCAGAAAGAGAAAGAATGCGAGAGCTCTACAGGTTTGCCGAATTCGGCAAACTCTCAGGTGGTATTTTCCACGACCTTCTCAATCCCCTCACTGCAGTTTCACTATCTATCGCCAAACTTTCGAGCGACCCGACAATGGCAAAAGAAAGCGAGGAAGTTACGACAACTCTCAAAACCGCAGTTTCCGCGACCAAACGCATGGAGCAATTTATGGCGACTGTGAAAAAGCAGATTCAGACAAATGACATGCGCGGAGTGTTTTCACTCAATCAGGAAATTGAAGATGCAATTGATCTCATTAAACACAAAGCGATCAAAGCCAAAGCAACGATCCTATTCGAGTCCGAGAATAATTTCTCTACCTACGGCAATCCGCTCAAATTCAATCAAGCCATCACGAACCTCATCGTGAATGCGATCGATGCGAACGCGTCTTCGGTGACAATCACTCTTGGTGACGAAAATAAAAGCACTATTTGTCGGGTCACTGATACCGGCAGCGGTATACCTCCTGAAACACAGGAGAAAATTTTCAATCCATTCTTCACTACCAAAGACAAAGGCATCGGCCTTGGACTATCTACAACAAAGGATATTATCGAGGAACATTTTGGTGGCACGCTCATCTGCACAAGTACGATTGGCGTCGGCACCGCATTTACTATTTCTATTCCGCAACATACCAATACGTATGAACAAAATCACAGAGCAGATGAACAGCAAAATGCCGTCGGAGCAAACAACTAAAGCAATACGCACTGCTTTAATTTTTCTTGAACATCAACAAAAACAGGATGGCAAATTCGAGGGTATTGCTTTCAATACCAAGAACGAAACAGCTGCATCCCCTACTCCATTTACAACTTCCGTTATTTTGACCACACTCCAGCACGTGGTTCACCAAGAATGGATCGATGAGGCTACAGAGAAATCCATCCAGCAAATTGCCCGAAACGCCGCCAATTATCTCATCATACAAAAAGATGAAACATACTTTGCGTGGAACTATTGGGAGGCCGGTACACCACAGAGAAAGAAGCTTCCGCTCGACCTAGACGACACAGCGCTCGCTGTTGCCGCTCTATACATCTGGCAACCGGAATATTTAGACGGAGCCGCGCTCGCCAATCTTGTTCAAACACTCCTAACAGCAGAGCTTGCTGTTGGTGGCCCTTACAACACTTGGCTCATCGACATGAGCAAGGAAAGAATTTGGCGAGATTGCGAT
The DNA here is from genome assembly GCA_017992485.1 of Minisyncoccota bacterium. GTDB lineage: Bacteria > Patescibacteriota > Minisyncoccia > Phycocordibacterales > UBA9973 > JAGOSA01. The sequence continues at coordinate 104 of JAGOOL010000006.1, read as the reverse complement.
ATAGCGGTGAATGCCAATATCGCTTTCCTCGTTTCCCTCCTTGGTATTAAACTTAACAATCTCGATGCTTATTTTGAGGCGGCAATTGAAACAAAGATACTTTT
>JAGOOL010000039.1 GCA_017992485.1 Minisyncoccota bacterium | reverse complement strand
AAGCTCGGCCGAGCGAGTTGCTGCTGGTTCTTTGGTGCGTTCTAGCTCAACAGAAACGTAGAGCATTCCTTTTTCATCAACGACCATCGTCGCATCAGCATCGTCCCCTACCCAATAATCAAATACGGTCGGCGCGATGCCATCTTTTACGTCAGAAATATCGAGACCAACAACGCGACCACCGGAATTTACAAAATACACACGATCACCATAAAAAGTTACTGATGATTCGATGCTCACCATATCGTCGCCAATATTTTTGAGGAGTTCATCATTCCAGCCCTGCATCTTGAAAACGATCTGTGGCGCGACGGACACTTTTTTCTCTCCAGTTTTTTCACCGTTCATATCTTGCACGTCCACGTATGTACGATTCAATTTCATAGCAAAAAACCAACTATTCTCACCACCTTCAAAAAGCATATCGTTAACGACGACAGGATTGCCGTCCCAGTCATTATTCCATTTACCTTTTACTTCGTTGGCATTGAGTGACCAGACTTCGACTGGCGCAGCTGGCGTGCCGTCTTCATTTTTTGTATCGAGCGAAAGAATACGGAGCTTGTTGTCGCGCGAACCAAAATAGAGCAATGGGAAACCGTCTGGATCAAGTGTTACTGAACCTTTAATCAAGTCACCCGTTTGAAATGACGGACGAGTTTCGGTTCCAGTTTTTGCATTAAGAAAATGAACTGCGCCGTCGTACGCACCAAAAATAACTTCAGTGATTCCATCTGGGCGCTCCCAAACAACAGGCTGTCCAGTCCAACCAGTGCCACACCATTGTTTGGTAACGCCTTCGGCTTCTGAGTAGCTACACATTGGTTTACCGGCATTCGTAGTCGCGCCGCCAATGTCGCTAGTTGCATTTGGATAACGCCAAAGTACTTTCGGATCTGTCGGTAGCGGACCGAGACCGTAAAACGTACGCGTCGGTGAACCGCGGAACATTGTTAGACCTTCGACAATTCCCCATTGCTCTCCAATGTCCGTGAGCGATGAACGAACACCAAGAACTTGGCCAAGCTTGTTGAGGATCGGTGTTATGAGTGACGTGGAATTATCAGTTTGTTTATCGGTGGCAGCAATGACATTTCCGGTAAGTGTTTTATGCCAGCCGAAATAAGTACCGAGATTCGTTTTTCGGTCAACAAAAAAAGCGGCCGAGAAGCCGACAACTGCGACAGCCAAAATTATGAGAATGTACCGCAACCAAGCGTACCTTTGCAACATGATGCGGTGATTATAGCAGGATTTTAAAAAATTGCTTGGCGTTTTCGAGGGTAGCCAAACGAACAGTTTCGTGGTCTTCTCCACGGATGTTTGCGATCTTAGCAACGACTTCTTTTACCATCCAAGGCTCACAACGAGCCGGAGCTGGTCGGCGGTCGCCGTTTGCAATACCTTCGTCTTTTGCATTCGTGCGATATGGTTCGGGTGCAGCGTACGGCGAATCAGTTTCTGCCATTATTGCTGAAAGCGGAAGTGATTTGATTGTTTTATCGTATTCATGGGTGAAAGTAATTGGGCCGTCGTATGACATTGTATGACCAGCAACGTGCGCGCGTTTTGCAATCGCCGTGTCGCCGACAAAGAAATGGAAGTTTGCGCGAACTTCAGGAAAAGTTGAAAGAATATTGAGCGTGTCTTCATATGCATCCATACTGACTTCGTATGTGCCCTGCTTAATGTCGCCACTTGGTTTGCTCGGTCGCGCATGAATCATGAGTGGCTTGCCAACAGCGCGCGCTATTTCAATTTGATGCAAGAAAAGTTCTTTCTGCTTCTCAAATACGTCAGCACGAGGAGTTCGAAAAAAATCGAAGCCGCACTCACCTATTGCCACAACTTTTTCTTGTTTCGCAAGTTCGAGAAATGCCGCTGGGTCAAAAGCTTCTTCTGTGTCAGTCGGATGCTGACCAACAACTGCCCAAATATTCGGCGACATTGCAGCGATTTCAATTGCACGGCGTGATGATGCCAAATCAGTACCAACACAAATTGTTGCAACACCTTCATCTTCCATTTTCTTTATAGCTGCCGAAAGATCCGCGTCAAATTGCGGCAAGTTGAAATGAGAATGAATGTCGATGTATTTTATTTCCATAATGAAATACCTAGAATGATTTACGATAGACGCTGAAACAGCGGCGTCTCCGGCTTTTTATTTTCGCCAATGAGACGCTTCAATAGTTCGCTCGTCTTTGGCATAAGCGGGTTAAGCATACGAGCAATAGTGTCGAGGCGCAAAACGTATTCAGTAATAAGCTCCTTACCTTTCGCTTCATCTGTTTTAATGACTTTGAAAGCTTCAGTTGACTGGATGTATTTATCAAGCGACTGAACTTCTTTCCAAACATAATCCGCCGCTGCGACGATATCAAACTGTTCAAGTAAAACAAAGAATTCATCAGGAATCGACGTCGCCGGAATCTCAGGTGTGGCTGGTAAATATTTTTCTGAAAGTGTGAGAATACGCGACGACAAATTACCAAGGCCATTTGCCAAGTTTGCGTTATACCATTCGAGCGCCGCCTCCATCGTTAGATCTGAATCTTCAAAATTGTTCGTGTGACGAAGCAAAATGTAACGAAGTACATCGGACGAAAGCTCACCAGCGACCGGTTGAAAAACCGTGATCATATCACCAGGCGCGATAACGTTGCCGAGCGACTTCGACATTTTCTGTCCGCCGGAATTGATGAAGCCATTGATAATGATGTGCTTTGTGCCAGGCAAACCGGCAGCGAGCAGCATTGCTTGCCATGTTAGCGACTGCTGACGAGTATTGTCTTTGCCGCAGTATTGGACAGTGTCGCCGTTCACCCAAAATTTTTCGTAGAGATTTTCGCCGACGACATTTTTCACACCTGCGCTGTTCGACCAACCGAGTGTCGAAATGTAATTCGTGAGCGCATCAAACCAAACGTACATGACTTGTGTATCGTCGCCAGGAACCGCAACGCCCCATGGCATTTTTTCGCGGCTTCGTGAAATAGAAAAATCTTGCAAGCCACGACCGAGAAACGCTTTCATTTCATTGTAACGAAAATCAGGAATGACGAGCTGCGAATTTTCTGCGTAGAGTTTTTCGAGGAGTGGTGTGACTTTTGAAAGCGCAAAGAAATAGTTTTCTTCATCGATCATTTCAAGCTCGCGATTTGGGTGAAGCGGACAGTGCCCATTGTCATCGAGCTCTGAATCAGTTTTTTCAAGCTCGCAGCCGACGCAATATTTTGTGCTGTATTTTCCTTTGTAGATGTAGCCGCGTTCATCACAGATTTTCCAAAGCGCTTGTGCTGCCGCTTCGTGGTGTTTGTCAGTTGTGCGAATAAAATGCACGTCTTCTGAAATACCGAGTAAGCTTGTCAGGCCACGGAATTTTTCGGCATACATGTCGACGTAGTCTTTGACGTCCATGCCGGATTTTTTTGCACCTTCCCAGAGCTTCATGCCGTGTTCGTCAGTACCCGTATTGAAAAAGACTTCACGTCCGACGAGTTTCTGGTAGCGAGCGATCGCGTCAGCGCGAATAATTTCCATAGCAAAACCGACGTGAGGATTGGCATTCACGTACGGTAATGTAGTTGTAATATAAAAAGGCTTTAGTGCTTCCATGTTAGATTTGTCCATCCTCGAATGCTACCCTTTTTTTCTCTATATCGTCAACGTACTCGAGGAGCGCCACGGTAACCGGAATAGCGAGGATGAGCCCCCAAAAACCAGCGAGTTCAAATCCGGCCAAAACCGACAAGATGACAACGAGCGGCGAAATACCGACAACGCGCTTTACAATGAGCGGCTGGAAAACGTAATTTTCGATTTGCTGCACAGCAATGTATGAAATAAATACAGCCACAGCGAGTTTGAGTCCGCCCTGAACATACGCAAAACCAGTCGCCGGAATCATAGCAAGTGTGACACCAAAAGGAATGAGTTCAAACAAACCGGTTGCGAGTGCTAGTAAGAGTGCATACGGAATACCAAGGAGCGACAAAATAATAAACATCATCGTCGCAACAATAACACCGAGGATGAGTTGTCCCTTGAGCCAAAGTGCAATCTTGTGTTGCGTTCGCTCCCAAAGACCAATGACATAATTTTCTTGTTTTGGCGGAGTAACGATACGGAGAAATTTTTGGATGCCATGCTCCTGAATTGAAAGATAGAACGAAATAACAAGGATGAGGAGTACATTGACGATGCCCCCGAACACGGCAACGACTGCTGAGAAAAAACCACCTGAAACGCTCATCGCAAATTTTTCGATTGATGTCGCAAAATCAGCGAGTGATGTTCCCTGCAGCGAAGTTACAAGATTCGAAGCGTCATTGAGACTATCTGCTGTTCCCTGGAAGTTAGAAGATGAAATGTAATTTGAGAGGAAGTTGAGGAGGTGTGATGTTTCAGTTATGAGGAGTGGTACGAATAAATAGAAAACACCGGCAAAGCCAAGAATAATCATTATGTACACAAATACGACGGAAAGCATGCGGCCGATACCGATCTTTTTGAAGCGCTTGATGACGGCTTCGGCAAATGAAGCAAATACGACAGCCGTGAGAACGACAAGGATAATATTGCGTAGAATAAATAAGGCGTAGAGGAGGAGGCCAAAAAGAATGACACGAATAATCGTTCCGGTCGAGATAGCTACGAAGCGTTTGTCTTCATGTTCCATGCTTGCATCGTACACCTTTAACGGCCTCCTTACAAACTGACAGCGGGGAGAAAGTTTTCGAAAGGCTTTGGGTCGTCAACAGGGCCGACAGCGGCGATGCGGAAATTTTCAGGCTTAAACAAGGTTTTGGCAACCCTTTGAATGTCATCATTGGTTACAGCATCTATTTTGAGAGCGCGTTCTTCGGGGAGTTCGAGAGGATGACCAAATAGGTGTGCACTACCATAAAATGTCGCGACGTTTTCATTATCCTCAAAACCCATGAGCAAGGTCGATTTGCGATACTTTTTAGCAAGAGCAATTTCAAGATCACTCACTGGCTCGTTCGCCATTTTTTGAAATTCTTCAATCATCGCTGGCAATACAACAGAAAGACCTTTTGGGTCAATGCCGATGCCGCCGTAAAATGCGCCATAGCCTTCGGATGCTGACTGTGTCGCAAAAACGTAGTAGCCGTAGCCGAGATCTTCACGAATACGCTGGAAAAGTCGAGATGACATCGTTCCGCCAAGAATCGTTGCGAGTGTCCCTGCCGCAATTCGATCCGGATGATTGTAGCCAAAACTTCGAACACCAAAGAGAAAATGAAGTTGCTCGGTTGTATCTTTTTTTATTTTTACTCTTGTGTCGTGCGGTGTTTCGT
>JAGOOL010000005.1 GCA_017992485.1 Minisyncoccota bacterium | reverse complement strand
GAGTGGTTTACTCCAGCGGTTTACTAAACAGCCGCTCCGGAAGGGGCCATGAGTGCGAATCTTATATCCTCCGCAATATAAGGAGCTCGTCTACGAGCGACTATATATTGCGAGAGTGCATAAACAGGGAGCGTAGCGACCATGTTTTGCCTCCGCAGTGTACAATCATATATATGAAGTTAACTGAAAACGAAAAAAGAGATGTAATTAAATATTTAGAGGCCGGAAAGCCATTACCCGAAAAATATCGTTTTTTGCTATTCAAAGATGACCGTGAAGTTGAGCTTGTTTGGAATGGAAAGACTAACGAAGTAACTAACGCAGTTCTTCCTTTCCAAGTAATCGAGCAGATTGATGAACCACGCGAAGGCAGGGAGTTTGGGGACAGAGGTACCCTGTTCGATTTTTCTGGTAAACAAATTGCTGGATGGACCAACAAGCTGATTTGGGGAGACAATAAACTCATTCTTTCTTCTCTCAAGAACGGTCCCATGCGAAAAGAGATCGAAGCTCAGGGTGGTCTCAAACTCATATATATAGACCCGCCTTTTGATGTAGGTGCGGACTTTTCGATGGACATAGAAGTCGGTGAAGAAGGTGGAGCTGAGAGTTTTACCAAAAAGCCATCGGTAATTGAGGAAATTGCATATCGGGATACATGGGGAAAGGGCGCGGACAGCTTTATTGCAATGATATATGAACGTTTGAAGTTGATGCACGAACTACTTGCTGAAGATGGAAGTATTTATGTTCATTGTGATTATCGTGTAAGCTCTTTTATTAGGCTGGTTCTTGATGAGATTTTTGGAAAGGATAATTTCAAGAATGAAATCATCTGGACTTTTACCGGCCCCGGTTCTCCAGGAATGAGGCAGTTTAATAGAAAACACAATAATATATATTGGTTTTCAAAAAATAAAGACAGGTGGATTTTCAATGACAAAGATATCCGACAAGAACATTCTGAAAAAACCTCAGGTAATTTTAAATCAGGATTAAAAGGGTCTGGTTTTATTGGGGATAATTATGATTTACCAGAAGGTAAGATACCTGAGTCGTGGTGGGAGATGGCAATAGCTCAAAGATTTCCAGTTGACGGAATTAAACGGACTGGTTATCCGACTGAGAAACCCCTAGAGCTACTAGAAAGAATTATTAAAGCATCTTCAAATGAGGGCGATTTGATTGCTGATTTCTTTTGTGGTTCCGGAACAACCCTGGCTGTAGCAGAAAAATTGGGACGAAAATGGATTGGAACGGATCTAGGTAAGTTTGGTATTCACACTACCCGTAAAAGGATGATAGGGATACAAAGAGAGCTCAAGAAAGCAGGAAAAGATTTCCGTGCGTTTGAGATATTGAATGTTGGTAAATATGAACGTGAAAGTTTCCTCAACATTAATGATGACTTGCGTACAGAAGAAAAGGCAAAGCAAGCAGAACGCAAAGAGAAAGAGTTCATCAAACTTATCCTTTCTGCTTATAAAGCAGAGCAAATTGAAAGCTTCGCACATGTTGTTGGAAAGAAACGAGACAGACTTGTTGCTATTGGCCCAATCAACCTTCCTGTGTCTTCAAAGTTTATTCGAGAAATTGTCAATGAATGTAAGGCAAAAAACCTCACTAAGATTGATGTTCTTGGCTTTGACTACGAGATGGGAATGAACTTTAGTGAGTATTCAGATGAAGGGATTGATGTTTCCTTCAAAATTATTCCACGCGAGGTCTTCGAGAAACGAGCCATTGAGCGTGGCCAGGTTAACTTCTATGACGTTGCGTACATCGACATAAAACCTATTATTTATGGAAAAGGCTCAAAGAAAGAACTCTCTATCGAAATCATTGACTTCTCAGTGTTCTATAACCAGGATAACGGAGCAATTAACGAAGAGCTCAAGGCTGGAAGGTCAAAAGTAATCATTGAAAATGGCCAGGTGCTTAAGGTTACAAAAGACAAAGATACTGAACTTGTATCACGTGAAGTCCTTACCAAAAAATGGAGTGATTGGATTGATTACTGGGCTGTTGATTACAACTTTGCAGACCGAAAGGAAATCATCAAAGTTGTTGAGGGTGGTGAAGAGAAAGAAGTTTGGACAGGAGACTATATATTTGATAACGAGTGGCAAAGTTTCCGTACAAAGAAAAGCAGAAATCTTGAGTTCAGGTCAGCGCCAAAGGAACTTCCAAATGGAGACTACAAGGTTGCGGTGAAGGTCGTGGATATTTTCGGTAATGACACTACTAAGGTAATAGATGTGAAAATATAAATATGATTCTTCCAGACACAATTAAAGTTTATGACGGCGATGATGAGGTTCTATTTTCAGATTCTTTTAATATCTACGATAATTCAATAAAAATAATTGGAATAATGGGATTAACTGTAATCTTTAATTTTGATGAAGAAGGCTCGGAAAAAAGAGAAAAAGACATTGATATCTTAGGTGAAGGCAATAATGCTACTGTCACATTTTCTTCAAAAATTAGAAATACTTTAGGGTCAGGCACTACAGCAAAAGTTGAATTGGCAGAAATTGACAAGGATTCAATTAAACAAAAATTATTTTTTTCATTATATTCAAGTAGGATCGGAGACAAGTCCTCAGGTCTTAGTGTAAACCTAACCTTTTATCTTAGAAAAATATGAGTATTCAAATTAAAAAAGGTAATACTGGTAACATTGACTCAGGAATGGAAAAAAGAGTCGACCGACACGAATCTATTATATATGCAGTTGTAATTGTAGTTCTTTTTATGCTCGGGCAATTACTAATAGATGCTTTTCGTTTTAGCAGTACTACTTACAAAGAATATTCGGAAAAGACTGCATCGGTAGAAGCCACACAAAAAATTAACCAAGAGCTGTTAGACCAAAATATTAAAAACCAGCAGCTGATTATTGATTTACATAATCAGCTTTTACTAAAAAAATAATATGGCACTACACAAAGATTTTCCAAAAGACCCATACGCAACTCTTAATCCAGAAATTAGGTGGTTTCCTGCAACCGAAGACTTGCGCGATACTGACAAAATGCAAAAGCTTTTACCGCCTCTTGTACCGGAACTACGCAAACACGTAAAAGTGTGGAGAGATGAAAATTATAATGGGGCAAGTGAAACTTCCAAGGCTCTTTTAAATTGGTGGTTTAAGGAAGAACATATACTTTACAACAATGACGGTTCATCCAATGAGTTCCGGTATTATTTTTCCCAAAGAGAAGCAATTGAGACAGTAATATGGTTATACGAAGTGGCTAAAGTAAAAGATAAACACGATCTGATGAGGTATAACTCATCGGGCATTTTAAGTGCGCAGATGTTTACAGAAGACTGGTTGAGATTTGTGACCAAGATGGCCACAGGTGCGGGAAAAACTAAGGTAATAAGTTTACTTGTTGCTTGGGCATATTTTCACCGATTGTATGTATCGGGATCAGACCTAGCTAGAAATTTTCTTTTAATAACGCCAAATGTTATTGTCTTTGAACGAATCAAAAGTGATTTTGAAGGTAATAAAATTTTCTTTACAGATCCAGTGCTTCCAGACAATGGTTATATGGGCCAGAACTGGCAAGATGATTTTCAGCTAACACTTCATCTTCAAGATGATTTGAGAAATATCTCAAATACCGGAAACATTTTTTTAACAAATATACATAGAGTTTTTGAAACCGAAATTCGTGATTTTAGCGCTGAAGACGAGGATAGTTCGGAATATTTTCTTGGAAATAAACCTGTACTAAAAACAAATCAAGGGACCATTGATTTGGGCATGGTAGTTCGAGATATTGATGAATTAATCATCATTAATGATGAAGCTCATCATATTCATGAAGAGAATGCATGGCTAAAATCTATTCGAGATATTGATAATAGATTAAAACAAAAAGGGGGTAGGCTAGCTCTGCAATTAGATGTTACAGCTACCCCTAAAAATAGCAAAGGGGCGATTTTTGTTCAAACCATTTCTGACTATCCCTTGGTAGAGGCTATTCATCAGCGTGTGGTTAAACAGCCCGTGGTTCCAGATGAGGCGAGTAGGGCAAAACTAAAGGAGGCACAAAGTATTATTTTTACTGAAAAATGGAGAGATCATATAAATCTTGGTGTGGAGGAGTGGAAAAAAACATATGATGAATTAATATTGACTGGTAAAAAGTCTCTATTGTTTGTTATGACAGATGATACCAAGAACTGTGACGATGTTGCTGCTTATCTAGAAATGAATTTTCCTGAACTTAGAGAAGCAGTGTTAACAATTCATACCAATAAAAGTGGAGAGATTTCTGAAACTACTTCAGGGAAAAATAGCGAGGAGCTTGCACTTTTGCGTAAACAATCGAATGAAATCGATAGCTGGGAAAGTCCATATAAAGCTATCGTTTCCGTTATGATGCTTAAAGAAGGTTGGGATGTTAAAAATGTTACTACTATTGTTGGACTTAGGCCGTATGCTTCAGATAGTAAAATTCTTCCTGAGCAAACATTAGGAAGAGGTTTGCGAAGAATGTATTTTGGTTCAGACAACATTGATGAATACGTGAGCGTCATTGGAACCCCTGCGTTTATGGATTTCGTGGAAAGCATAAAGGGTGAAGGTGTAATTCTTGAAAAACGTTTAATGGGTACAGCTTCTAAACCAATTTCTCCAATGGTTATTGAGGTAGATAAGGACAATCAAAAAAAAGACATAGCAAAACTTGATATTGAGCTTCCAGTGATGACGGCACGAATACAACGTGAATATAAAAATCTCAGCCTTTTGGATGTATCAAAATTTGGTAATAATAAAGTCTCAATTAAAACATTCTCCGAAGAAGAAAAACGTCAAATAGTTTTCAAAGACGTAGTTAAGGAAGAAGTGCATCATACTACTATTTTAGGTGGTGATATTGAGCCGAACTACCAGAGTGTCATAGGTTTTTTTGCCCAAGCAATTATGAGGGAAATGCGACTATTTGGTTGTTATGACGTTCTCTTCGGAAAGGTGAAAGATTTTGTTGAGAACTACATGTTTATTAATAAGGTGGAACTTTCAGATTTAAATATACTTCGTAATTTATCAGAGGTTGAATATATCAAATTGATTAAGGATTCATTCAGGGTATCTATTAATGAATTAACTGTTCAGGATACAGGTGATACCGAAATCAAAAACTATATTAAGGTTAGTGACGCTCGGCCATTTGTCGTGAATGAAAAGTCATTTTTTATTCCCCAAAAATCAGTATTTAATAAAATAGTAGGAGATAGTAATTTTGAGCTGGAATTCTCAGTTTTTCTTGAAAAATGCGGTGATATTATCTCTTTTGCAAAAAACTTTCAGAACAAAGAGGCGAATGCTCTTCGAATTGAGTATAAAAATGCAGAAGGTTTTATCGCTACTTATTACCCTGATTTCTTTGTGAAAATTGATGACAAGCAAGTTTATATTATTGAAACAAAGGGTAGAGAGGAGGAAGATGATCGAATTAAATACGAAAGGCTTCAAAAGTGGTGTGTGGATGTAAACGAAAGACAGACAAGGGTGATATATAAAGCTTTGTATGTGCAACAAGAGGAATATGAAAAGAATAAGGCTAATAATTTTAGTGAATTAGTTAGACTATTTAGTTAAATATCAAAGATATTCTGTTTCTATTTTGATAGAATCTCATTTTCCCTTATACTTCACCCATGCGCCCCACCCTCCAGATCTTCTGGACCATCGTCTATAAGCTTTTTCCGATCATTCGGGATACACTTTTGACGTTGCGGATCATTTGGCACAGCAAAAAGCGTCAGCCATTTCCGGTAGGCTACCTCAAAGAGGGAATTACTCGCAAAGAGTGTCGTCAGTATTTGCGCGAAGCAGGCTTTGAGCGCAACGTTATCTCTTGGGTTGATGACGGCGAGATGATCAGTATGCGCAAGATCGATCCGATCCAGCCTGACTACCACTACCACATCCGTATTTTCGAAGACGGTGAGATCCGTGGTCACTATGAAAAAATGCCGGAGCGACATCCGATCGATCACTTCCGCGAGCGCGGCATGATGAATCGCGCAGACTATTTCCGCTCAGTTATGTCCGAGATGATTGTCGGCGTTACTGTTTCTCCATATTCAACCTGCGACATTTTAAATAAAGAAGCGATTGAAGTAGATGATTTTCACAATTTTGATTCTGGAAGTACCAAATCCCACAGCGCGCCGGCTGTATCTCGTGGCGTACCAACAAGAGGGTAGAGGTGGAGATCGATGAACGGCAGTGAATTGCATTCGATGACGCCGCACTTTGCCGTTTCTTTCCACGACTTTTTCATATCAGCAATAATAAAATCGATACCGACGATCGAGTCATCGAGGTACTTTGCAATGTATTCAAAAAGAGCGATGTTGTCGACGTGAGCGACGTCGGTGAGATCAGTTGCGCCACCGCCAATACCGCGGGATGCTTTTTGGTGAAGGAAAATGATCTGGCCGTTTGTTGGAACACTTTCAAGTGTGACATTTTGGCGCGCGAGCTCGCTGTGTGTTTCTTCATTTACAACTAGTCCATGGAATGTCGGCCCGCTGCGGAGCGGATTTTTGTTTTCTGTAACAATGAGTTCGGCAATCGTGTGTGTGTCGTCGCCAAAAACCGATGGTGGCTCACGACGCAAAATACCAATGACTTTTCCTCCGATGAGCGTCACTCGATGTACCATGCCTACGAGCTCCTCCTCGATTAGAACAAACGGTGAAAGCATTTTAGCTTTTCTAAATGCAATCTTGAGCGCGGCTTCATCTCGGATGTGTACAGTAGTGTGGCGACTGCGAGAACCTTGGTGAGGTTTGATAATAACGCTTTGCGTCGCGTCGCCAGCTTGGATTTCATTGAATATTCTTTTTGCAGCACCAAATGAAAAAACCTTCCCGCCTCGCGCGACAGGAATACCAGCTTTGGCAAATTTCTTGCGCATCGTTGCTTTGTTATCGATCCAGTCGATCGATTTTGGGTCGGTGAGTTTGCCAGTTTTCGCATTTATGCGAGGTAATCCTTCAAAACTGAGAACTTGGGTTCTTGTTTCTCCGGAATCTGGGTCGGTTACTTTGTATTCAGCCACAAAAAACTCGCGTCCCATACCAAAGAGTTGAAATTCCCACATAGTGATACCGCGTCGCCTGGCTTCTTCCCAAAAAGCTTTAGCGCGAGATGTTGTTTTGTCGTCAGGTTCGGTTGCGATCTTGCCGAGGCCGATCGTCGCAAGAAGTTTGAAAATCCTCGGCCACGCATTCGCGACGCGAAGCGGCTTTGTAATGAATTGGAAAAAGTGAGTGATGCCGCCGAAGAAATAGATAAAAGGAGTGAAGACCATTTCAAAGATGATCGCTCCTTTATATAGAGTGTGATTTATCGGTGCATTGCCGCAGTCAGGGCACGAAGTGGTATCTGTCATAGACAATCTTACTCTTGAATATGTTCAATTGATTCAGCAGCGACTATTTTACTGATTCCAGCAATAGCTTCGCTGTTGCCGGTAACTGTTTTACCTTTTGTCATAACACATAACAGGTATGGCCCCGGGTTTGTATAGATGATGCCACAATCATGTAGCTCAACGCCGGCGATGGTACCCCCTTCGTCAATAAAATGTTGACCAAACTTGTGAGCGATGAGTGTATTTGTCGGCAATCCAGCAACTAAGCCATCGGTATAGGTAGCCTTGCTCAGTACGGTAAGAGCCTTTTCTGAATTTTCCGGTGATAGGTATGTGGCATTGAAGAGAATTCTAAAGAAAAGCGAATAGTCATTTGTTGAAATAGTGTAATTGGGATCATCATTCGGATTCTTGATTCCAAGAGCTTTGTAAACAGACTGTAAATAACTTTCGTTTATATTGGTGATGAGCAAGTTTGTTGCACCGTTATCGGAATCTCCAATCATCTTATCGATAAGGTATTCAACTGTATATGATTTTCCGACGGCGAGCTCGCTCTTGGTATTGCGCTCAGCTTCACTCAGCCATGTATCAAGCTCCTCGGTATAGCGAAGTCGGTGACTAAGTGTGTCAGGTTTAGTTTCACTCAATTTGAGATAGGCGATCATAATAACAACCTTCATGAGACTGGCCGGCATATATTGCTCTTTTGTATTTATCAAAAATGATCCACCGGTCTTGTAGTTGATGAAATATACAGAAGCCGTATCTATTTTGTCGCTCAACTTCATCTTTCCGATGTAATTATCTACATCATGAGAAAGTTTTTCGTATTGAGATGAAGGGGCAACTTCGGAGCGAGAAACAGCCAACAGGGGATGAATAAACGTATAGTCTGCGGCTTGGTCGCGGATACTTTGTGAGGTAATCAGCTTTGGTTGCTTGATGAGGTAGCCGACGACACCACCAATAATGAATACACCAAGGAAGCTCGCCGGAAGTAGCCATTTCTTTGAGGGTGTCGACATGAGTCCATAGTACGTCTAAAAAAAGTTAATGCAAGAAGCTCTGTCGTTGGGTCAAGTATGTTGGGGTTATTAGTGCGCAATAGTAATAGCAAAAACAGCTCTCGCTCCGGCTTCGAGTAAGGCACGTCGAGCTTCCTTGAGTGTTGCACCTGTCGTCGTGATGTCATCGACAAGGAGCATGACTCTACCTCGTACGTCTGCTGTCGAGCCGTCGTCCACTCCGAAAGCTCCTTCCATATTTTGCAAACGCATAGTTCGATCACTCAGCATGGCCTGCTTCTCGGTTTGCCGAATCTTTTTCAAAATGTTTGTCCTAATCTGTGTTGAAAGTGTTGTATTGCGGCGGAGTGCCTTAGCGAGCATGAGCGTTTGGTTGTAGCCGCGCTTTTTCTTGCCCGACTTTGATGGCGGAATAGGGACAAGCAAGATAGCGCCGTCTTTTAATTCTATTGGCAACTTTTTCTCAGCCGCTCGCGCCAAGAGCGGTCCAAAAATGCCAGCCGCAGCAAAACGCCCGTGGAATTTAATATCCCACATGGCTTCCTTGATCGTCGGGTCTTTGTACGAGAACAGGGAAGTCATCCAGGCTGCATCTTCGGCATCATCAAAGGCCCGCGGCAATTTACACTCGGACAGACACGATATACATATATATGTACCTTGTTTGCCACACGCACGACAGTTACTCGGGAACAATACTTCAAGAATGTTTGATATCATGCCCAGATTGTATCTATCTGACATGAACAAAAAACCAATTTTAAATAAAAAAAGTCTCAATTCAATTAAAAACCACGTAAACTATCAATAAAATCAAAAATAAACTTGGCGATATATAGCTCTGCGCTTATACTATAGAGAACAAATTAAACTCTATGTCCAATCCCTTTGCAAAACTTTTTAGCGGAGCGTCCAACAACGATAGTGTGATCGGTGTCGATATCGGCACATCATCGGTAAAAATCGTTCAAATAAAAAAGAAGGCCGGCAAGGCTGTGCTTGAAACGTACGGCTCACTTTCGCTTGGTCCGTATGCTGAAACTGACATCGGCCGCGTCACGAACTTGCCCGAAGATAAAATTGCCGCTGCAATTACTGACCTTATTCGCGAATCTTCTGTTACTAGTATGAATTCCGGTGTCGCAATCCCTTCGTCTGCGTCTCTCGTTTCTGTTATTGAAATTCCGGCGACACCAAGCAGTAAGGAGATCGCTGCTATTGTTCAAACAGAAGCGCGTAAATACATTCCGGTACCAATTACCGAAGTCTCGCTCGACTGGTCTGTTATTCCGAAGCGTGAGGAAGAACCGATGAATGACACGCTCGCTATGCAATCACCGACAGCAAACAAAACTGAAGTGCTCATCGCCGCTATTCACAACGACACAATCGCCAAATACCAAGCGATTGTCAAAACTGCAAATCTTCAAACTAGTTTTTATGAAATTGAAATCTTTAGTACGATGCGCGCTATTCTCGGCCACGAAATGGGGACGGTGCTCATTGTTGACTTTGGTGCATCAAAAGTAAAACTCTCAATCGTCGACTTCGGCGTTGTCCGTCAGTTCCACGTCGTTATGCGCGGCTCGCAAGATATCACGAACAATATGGCGACATCGCTCCAGATTCCTTTTTCGAAAGCTGAAGAAATGAAACGCACGTTTGATATGCGCGGCAGCGGGGGAGATACGACAACACAGAACGTCCGCGAAATCGTTAAACTATCTTTTGATTTTATCTTTAGCGAAATTAAAAGTGTCGTCCTCGCGTACGAGCGTCGCTACAACAAGGCGATGAGCAAAGTTATTCTCGTCGGAGGTGGGTCACTCATCAAAGGCTTCTACGAAGAAGCTGAAAAACACTTCCAAGTGGAAGTTGCCTACGGAAATGCTTTCCAAAAAGTCGAAGCCCCAGCCTTCCTCGAAAATATCCTCGCTGAAACAGGTCCTGAATTTGCAGTGGCTGTTGGTTTGGCACTCCGAAAACTTCAGTAATCTTGGGAGTTCTATATATTGCTGAGGGGTTTCTGCAGCGCGACGGCGCGAAGCGAAGGGAATTTTTACCAAAAAATTCCCGACCCCGAGGCAATATATAGAACGAACCGTTATGCACAGCTCAAAAAACCTCACAAAAATAAAGGAAATGCTATAATAACGACAACTCATACGTATGGATCAGCAATTTCAAACATCTTTTATTCCAAAGAAACCGGTCACGGAAGCGCGTGCGCCTGTTTCGCGTGGTGGAGCTAACTTTTTCAGCTTAGCTGCGACAATCATTTTCATTATTGCAATCTTACTCCTCGGCGGCGCATACTTTTATCGAATGACCACAATCAAAGAACGCGACGCAATCACTGCCGACATCGGCGCCAAGACCAAAACTTTCGATCCTGACTTCCTCAACGAGGTCACAACACTCGACAAGCGTATTCGCGCAGCAAACGAAGTGCTTGCTAAACACACACTCGTTTCTCCGATTTTCACAAAGCTCGAACAGCTTTCCCTCAAAACAATTCAGTACAATAAATTTGAACTTTCTCCTGCGACGACAGCAACTGCCGCTCCGGTCAATATCAAAATGTCAGGCCGTGCTGTTAACTATGCTGCCATCGCTTCACAATCAGACGTGCTTGCCGGAGTGGGAAGTACAAAGAATACCTATTTCATCAATCCGATCTTCTCGAACCTCAACCTCGACGACAAAGCCCGCGTATCATTTGACCTGACATTCTCCGTCGACAGCGATTTGGTTTCATATTCGACGTATATCAGCAGATTAACCGGTGCTACACCGCAACAATAGTATGGGTAAAATAGTCATTCCAACGTTATTGATCGCTCTCGCACTCGGTGCGTTTTTCCTCTATACACAGCCGATCTACGGTGAAGCTAAAGAAGTAAAAGCAGAAGTTGCAAAACTTAAAGACGCTCAAACAAAGCTCGACGCAGCGCTCAAGAAAAAGGATAAGCTCGCAACGACCTACAATGCGCTCGACACAACACTCGTTGATCGTCTCGAAAAGCTCATGCCGGACAACCTCGACAACATCAAGCTCATCATCGATGTTGACCGAACAGCCAAACAGTATGGAATGATCTTGAACGCGGTTAAGTTCGACGTTGATCAGCAAGTCAAAGCTGCTGCGACTGCAAAAACGACAACAAACACTTCAGCTACTGCAACATCCGACGATGCTCCTGTTGTTCGTGACAACAAGTCAGCACTTGAAGCGAAAAAAGACTATAATAGCTTTAGCCTTACGATGACAGTCACTGGTACATTCGCCAACTTCACAAAACTCATGAGCGATATGGAAAAGAATCTTCGCATTATCGATATTACGACCGTGACATTTGACGCGCAGGACACAAAAGAAGTCTACAAATTTGAAGTGAAGGCAAAGATTTATTGGCTCAAAGCAGTTAACTAATATGCAAAGCTCATTTAAGATCATCATCATAGTGCTCGCAGTTGGCGTCCTCTCAACCGGAGCATATTTTGCTATGGAAAATAAGGCTAACGGCCAATCTGAGCCGCTGCTCACATCCGAAGTTACGAACAATGCTATCACTATTCCGCAGGGGAATACATCGACCGACGAAACTATTCAAACAGTACTTCGCCAAATCAATGATCTCGACAATATCAAACTCAACACTGACATTTTTGATAAACCGGAATTTTTGGCACTCAAGGATATTTCACAAGAACTCCCTGAGCCGACTGACATCGGTCGTCCGAATCCATTTGCACCGATTGGTGTCGATGTT
Source organism: Minisyncoccota bacterium (assembly GCA_017992485.1). Taxonomy (GTDB): domain Bacteria; phylum Patescibacteriota; class Minisyncoccia; order Phycocordibacterales; family UBA9973; genus JAGOSA01. The sequence goes on along the minus strand of JAGOOL010000005.1, from coordinate 10,201 downwards.
GGTGTTATTTCTAGTGATGAAGGCATGCCGATTGAGACTGGCAGCGCGACCGGGGCAAACGGTTTTGATACTCAAGATCCAAATACACCAATCAGCCAGGTTCGCACTAAAGAAGTGCAAAACGTCGGACAGCGCTCTGCAACAATCAATGCCGAAACAAGTATTGTGGGTTCAACAAATCGCTGGTTCGAATGGGGAACTAACCAAAACACCGTTAATAAAACTGCCAAGCAAACAGGTGCTGAAGCAACATACACAGCAACCCTTACCGGACTAAGCCCGAGAACAACATACTACGTAAAAGCTGCGGTCGAACAAAACGGCGGAACAGTCTACGGCGAACTCATATTATTTAAGACGGCAGAGTAGCTCCATATGAGCTTCCTCGAGCATCTAGCCCAAAACGGTATCATCAAAGAAGAGCAAATCTCTTCTATTTCGCGTTTGGCGCAAGAACGATTTGAGGGCAATACCGATGCTGCTCTCGTCGAGGCTGGTCTTTCGGCCGGCGACCTCGTTCGACTCAAGAGTGATTACTACGGTATCCCTTTCAAAAAAGTAGATAAGAAAGCAATTTCACCCGACTTTCTCAAATACATTCCTGAAGATTCTGCAAAGCACTACCACATGGTGCCGATCGGTTTCAAAGACGGTGTTCTTGAAGTCGGTATGCTCGATCCTGACAACATTCAGGCAACTGATGCGCTGCAGTTTATCTCTGTGCGAATGAATGTCGCGTATAAAGTCTTTCTCATAAGCCAAGACGACTATGACACAGTCATGAATAGCTTCCAGGGTATTTCATCTGAAGTTGATGAAGCACTTTCTGAGCTCGATGTTGAAATCGCAAATGCGACAGCGTCTGTTGAAGTTGAAACAAGCAAAGATGATAAGCAAGAAGAAAAAATTATTGAAGATGCGCCGATCATCAAGATCGTGGCCGTTATCATCAACCACGCAACTGAAGGTAATGCTTCCGACATCCACATCGAAAACACAGGGGAGCAAGTGAAAGTTCGTTTCCGCGTCGACGGCGTTTTGCATACATCACTCGTTTTGCCGCTCAATGTGTACTCCGGAATCGTCGCTCGTATCAAGATCTTGGCTAAGCTTCGTCTCGACGAAAAGCGTAAGCCGCAAGACGGCGGATTTACTGCAAAAGTTTCCGGTCGCAAAATCGACTTCCGTGTTTCGACGCTTCCGACCTACTATGGTGAAAAAGTTGTGATGCGTATTCTCGACTCTGAGCGTGGCGTTTTGCCGCTCGATAAACTTGAGCTCTCTGATAGCAACAAACAAATGATTCGTGATGCGCTCAAGCGTCCATACGGTTTGATCCTCATTACTGGTCCGACTGGTTCCGGTAAAACAACAACCCTCTACTCGATGCTCAACGAACTTGATCGCGAAAAGCAAAACGTGGTTTCGCTTGAAGATCCGGTGGAATACCATATGCCGGAGGTGAATCAGTCACAGGTGATGCCTGAGATCGGCTATACATTCGCGACCGGTCTTCGTTCTGTGCTTCGTCAGGACCCGAACATCATCATGGTGGGTGAAATTCGTGACAAAGAAACAGCTGAGCTCGCTATTCAAGCGGCGCTTACCGGTCACTTAGTGCTTTCAACGCTGCACACCAACAATGCGCTCGGTGTTGTGCCTCGTCTCGTCGACATGGGAGTCGATCCGTACTTGATCGCGCCGACACTCATTCTCTCGATCGCACAGCGTCTCACTCGCGTTATCTGTCCAGGTGCAAAGAAAGAAGTGCCGATCGATGGTGCGCTTTCACAGATGCTCGAGAAGCAGTTTGCTGATCTTCCAGAAGAATACAAGAAGGGTCTCAACCTCGGTGCGTCGCTCTACGAGTCGCAGCCGACATCAGATTGTCCATCAGGAACACGCGGTCGTGTTGCAGTCTTTGAAATGTTCGCAGTTGATAAGGAAATGCAAGCGATCATTCTCAAGAGTCCGAACGAAGCCGACATTTATACTGCTGCACGCAAGAACGGTATGATGCTCATGCGCGAAGATGCAATTCTCAAGTCAGCAAAAGGTATTGTTCCGCTGCAAGAGGTTTACAATTTCAACATACAATAGGTTTACTTGAGGGTAGAGTGTACTATAATAAGATTACTATGGCAGAAACTGCAACAGAGAAACACAAGATATTGATCGTTGATGACGATGCTTTTTTACTCGATATGTATGCGCTCAAATTTTCTCAATCGAACTTTGAAGTAACGACTGCTTCAAATCCTGAGAAAGCGCTTGAAATACTTCGCGGCGGTTTGGTTCCAAAGATCATGCTTCTCGACGTGCTCATGCCGATTATGGACGGTTTCCAGCTCCTCAAAGTGATGCAGGATGAAAAACTTATTCCAACGACCGTAAAGATCATTCTTTCAAATCGTGGTCAGCAGTCAGATATTAAACTCGGTGAATCGCTCGGTGCCTCAGGATACATTGTTAAAGCAAGTATGACACCATCAGAAGTTGTAACTGAAGTTATGAAAATAGTTGGCTCAAAATAATTGCATCACCATATGGATTACGCACAAGAACTCAATGAACTTATACAAACTGCGCTGCACGAGAATGGATCCGATATCCACCTCAGTGCCGGACGTCACCCTGCAATCCGCGTTGCTGGGCAGCTTATTTTTTTGGTGACACGCAAAGAGTATACGAACGAAGATGTTCTTGGTGTACTTGGTCAGTTGCTCAGCGATGAAAACAAAATGCAGCAATTCCTCTCGACGCTTGAGCTAGACTTTTCATACAGTTACAAAGGTGGCGAAAATCGTCTCCGCGGCAATGCCTACATGGCACAGCACGGATATGCAATTGCGCTTCGTCTGATCCCGCATGTTAAAACGCTTGAAGAACTCAACCTTCCACCAATTCTCGGTACACTCGCTCGCAAGAAGCAAGGATTTTTCCTCGTCGTTGGTCCGGTAGGGCAGGGTAAGTCAACAACGATGGCCGCTATGATTTCGCTCATCAACGAAGAACGCGCTGAACACATCGTGACGATCGAAGACCCGATCGAATATGTCTACGAAGCTAAGCGTTCGATCATCGATCAACGTGCTGTCGGTATCAATACAAAAGACTTCCACTCGGCGCTCCGTTCAGCTTTCCGTGAAGACGTAAACGTCATCATGGTTGGCGAAATGCGTGAGCCTGAAACTATTTCAACTGCAGTCACGGCTGCTGAAACTGGTCACTTTGTGCTTTCAACGCTGCACACAAACAATGCTGCGCAAACGATCGATCGTATTATCGATTCATTCCCAGCGGAGCAGCAAGGCCAGATTCGCGTCCAGCTCTCGAACTCATTGCTCGGTATTTTCTCACAGCGTCTCATTCCTCGTATTTCCGGAGGACTTATTCCAGCGTACGAACTCTTGATCAATAACAATGCTGTCTCAAACCTTATTCGCGAAAAGCGCACGCACGAAATCGATGTTGTTATCGAAACTGGGTATGAGCAGGGGATGATCGATATGAACCGTTCACTTATTGAGCTCGTGCAACGTGGTGAGATTACCGTTGAAGATGCGTACTTGCATTCACTTAATCCAAAGAGCCTAGAGAGAATGATGTAATGTGCGATACGCGCAGTAATGTAAAATAAAACTATGGTATTCAAATATAAAGCAATCAATGACAAAGGCGAGAAGAAAGAAGGTACTGTAGAAGCAGCATCTCGAGATTTGGCTATTAGTGCGCTGCAGCGCCGTGGCCTCGTTGTTGTTTCGATGAAAGGTGAAGAGGAGACAGGTCTCGGTCGTGATATTTTCACACACGTTCCACAGAAAGATATCGTTATCTTGTCACGACAGATCTCAACACTTTTCGAAGCGCAGGTTTCCGCCCTCAAAGCTTTCTCAATGCTTGCGGCAAATGCCGAAAATAAAACGCTTCGCAGAATCGTTACTCAAGTCGTCGATGATCTCCAGGCCGGTCAATCGATCTCCGGTGCGCTCGCAAAACATCCTGAAGTCTTTACTGATTTTTATACAAACATGGTCAAGGCCGGCGAAGAGTCGGGAACACTTACCAAAACATTTAGCTACTTGGCTGATTACCTCGATCGTCAGTACGAACTGACGAGCAAGACGAGAAATGCCCTCATCTATCCGGCGTTCGTTATCGTTGTCTTTATTGCCGTGATGGTGCTCATGATGGTTATGGTTATTCCAAAACTTTCTGAAATTATTCTCGAATCAGGTCAGGACATCCCGGTCTACACTCGAATTGTCATCGGTATTTCAAACTTCTTCGTTGATTACGGCATTTTCATTTTGATCGCTGTAATTTTGGTTGCGGTCTATGGCGTGATCGTATCACGTCGTCCAGCCGGCAAGCTCTACCTCGATCGCGTTCGTCTTTCAATTCCAATCTTCGGCAAGCTCTACCAAAAACTCTTCCTCTCTCGTATTGCAGACAACCTCGATACGATGATCTCTTCAGGTATTCCGATCGTGCATGCTATCGAGATCACCAGTAGTGTCGTTGGTTCACAGGTCTATAGTCAGATCATGACCAACACCGCCGAAGCCGTCAAAGGTGGTTCGGCGCTTTCTGATGCGCTCGCTCGCGAACCGTTGATCCCGCCGATCATGGTGCAAATGATGAGAACTGGTGAAGAAACCGGTTCGCTCGGTCAGATCCTCCGTACGATGGCGCATTTCTACAAGCGCGAAGTTGATGACATCGTTGATACGCTCGTCAGCTTGATCGAACCTATCATGATCGTTGTCCTCGGTCTCGGTGTCGGTATTCTCTTGTCGTCTATCCTTGTTCCGATCTACAACATTGCGAGCTCGATTCAGTAAAAGGGCAGGAAAATGGTTTTCCACATTAGCAGCTAGGGGATAATAGGTAGCGAAAGTGCTATACTACACATTGTACAAATATAATATGACTTCTTACATGAACAAAAAATTGCAGAAAGGTTTCACCCTCATCGAACTCCTCGTCGTTATTGCCATTATCGGTATTTTGGCTGCGATGGTGATTACGAACCTTCGAACGGCTCGTGCCAAGGCTCGTGACGCTAGTGCAATTACGTCTATGTCATCTGCTCGAGCAGAAGCGGAAAACTACTATGACTCTGGTTCGCTTTCATACGGTACTGGAAGTGCAGCAGGATCAGTTTGTGATCCAATACTTCCTTTTGGCAGATTGATGGCTGCAGCTACTGCTGCGAACGGTGGTGCTGTTGTTTGTCTGGCTACTGGTCAGTCATATACTGCATATGTTGCAACTACAGCAACAGCGGGCTTCTTCTGTATCGATGGTACTGGTTATGCAGGAAAGAGAACAGCAGCACCAGCGTCTCCGGGTTCTTCATGTAACTAGTCACTCACATCTCTGGAATTCAATTCTTAATTTCTATACTCAATCGCTCCGATCATATCGGGGCGGTTTTGTTTTATAGATATTGTTATATATACTGTAGCTAATGAAAAAAACATTTGTATCTCGTCTATCTCGAGGCTTCACCCTCATCGAACTCCTCGTCGTTATTGCCATTATCGGTATTTTGGCTGCGATGGTTATTACGAACCTCCGAACTTCGCGAGCAAAAGCGCGTGATGCGAGCGCTGTTACCTCAATGTCATCTGCACGAGCTGAGGCAGAAAGCTACTACTCAACATTTGATCAAGATTATACTGGTCTTTGTGCCTCTGATACATTTACAACACTCCTTACCGCGGCTGAAAATGCCACAGAGCAAACTGCTGAATGTGACGATACATTTCAATCTGGGCAAGGATATTGGGCGTACATTGGCCTGCTTGCCACTCTCGATAACAGCGGTACTCCAACTGAAATCTTCTGTATAGATAGTACGGGTTTTTCCGGCAGAATGGTTAGTCTTGCGCCACTTGGTACGGAAACGTGCCAGCTTCCGTAATTAATAGATTCTTGGCTGCACCGCGATCTAGCTGTACGATAATCCACTACAGCTACCAATCTCCCTACGACAAAATGCTATAATCGTAGGGATGCAATATTTCATTCCTGTCGTTGTTTTCCTTTTTGGAACCGTGCTCGGTAGCTTTTTGAATGTCGTTATCTTCCGTCACAACAGTGGCCGAACGTTCGGCGGCCGAAGCGGCTGCATGACGTGCGCTCGCAATCTACAATGGTACGAACTCGTGCCGATTTTTTCATACGTTTTCATCGGTGGTAAATGTCGCAAATGTAAAACGCCAATTTCATTTCTCTATCCGATTGTGGAATTCGTTATGGGTCTCATTTTGCTTTTCATCTTTGCGCGTTTCGCATTCTTCTTGCCTTTTGCTATCGGGAACTTCTTCTACTTTGCCGCATTCTATACACTCGCTTTCTCAATCATGATTGTTATTGCCGGATACGACCTTCGCCACAAAATCGTGCCGAACAATTTGGTCTATCCGCTCATGGTTGTCGCATTTTTAGGTTTGTTCTTGTCTAACTACGGAACACTCCATTTCCATGCGGCATCACTTATGTCGATTGCAGCCGGCCCGATTGTCGCATTGCCGCTATTTTTGCTGTGGGCTGTTTCAAAAGGTGAATGGTTGGGCTTTGGCGATGTAAAACTTGCGATTGCTATTGGCTTGCTGCTCGGTGTCGGTCGCGGTTTCGCCGCGCTCATGCTCGGCTTCTGGGCAGGTGCGATCGTCGGCATTATTATTCTTTTGCTACATGGCAAACATGCTTCACGAAAAATGCAGATACCGTTTGCGCCGTTCTTGGTTCTTGGAACGCTAATCGCTTTCTTTTATGATGTTACCGTTACAAGCTTGCTCACATTTTTTAGATAGACATCCATATTCTCATGTTCACTTTCTTCCGGACAATTCAAAAGCAGTTGAAATCACCGAGTCTCCAAGATAATCGGGGAGTGACTTTTATTGAGCTTGTTGTCGTGATTTCGATTTTTTCTATTATTGCCGGAACACTCCTCGTAAACTTCTCACGCTTTGGCCGAAGTATCACGCTGCAGAATTTGGCGCAAGATATCGCACTGCAAATCAATAGTGTTCAGAAGGAAGCCATTTCCGGTCGCACAAATGATTTCCTGGCAACGTGTAACCGCGCGAGTGAAGACTGTTCACCAAGATACGGTATATATCTAACATCGATTGGTGATACAAATAATGCGAACATGCTAAGCTATAGCGGCAATTCCGGTAAAACATTGTTTAAGTTCTTTGATTATATGGGTGGTTTTGATAATAAATTAATGTACGGTAATAATCTTTGTGGAACAGGGCTCGCTACAGAATGTTTGGATAATATCTCACTTGGTCAGGGAAACTACATTAGTGAAATCTGCGGAGGCATAGGTTCAGAGTGTGATGCTCCGATAACACAGGGCGTAAACATTGTTTTCAAGCGTCCATTCCCGGATGCGATCATTACTGGTGACGATGATACCATCTATAATTATCTCCGTATCACGATCACATCTCCAAACCAAGCAGATACACCGAGTCGAGATATTGTCGTGACACGTCTCGGACAGATTAGTATCGCGGCGCATCCATAGAGCGGCGACTACATCGTCACGAAAATATCTAAAATATATATGACATTTTTATCCACATCACTTCAAAACAAAAAGCAGCAGCTGAAAAAAAATCAGTCTGGTTTTACATTGATAGAAGCGATGGTTGCTATCGCGATCTTTACGATCGTCATGGTTATCGGTATCAGTGCGCTCCTCAATGTGAACAACACAAACAAGAAATCACAAAATCTCCGAGCAATCATCGATAACCTCAACTATGTTATGGAAGATATGTCGCGAAACTTTAAGCTTGGTTCGTATTATCACTGTGTTCCGTCGACAGGTGGCCCGAATGTCATTGTTGGTGCTGTAAATGATTTCCTTGCCGAAGAACAGGATTGCGGCACTAATGGCCATGAAAGTTCATTGATCGTAGGTCTCGAGCCGATGGGTGGAACGCCGATGGATTCAACGACAGGGGACGCAAATGCCGGGGATCAAATTATTTATATGTTTCGTCCGGGACCGAGTGGTCTCATGTCTGAATGCTTACTCGAAAAATCCACCGATGGCGGACGGGAATTCGTACCAATCACGACAACTCCGGATATCAAGATCGACTGTGCTCGCTCTGGTTTTAATGTCTACAATACCAAACCCGGAACAGATTTTGCTGCATCACCACGGATTACCATCCGTATTTCAGGAGTTGTTACCTATAAAGAAGTCACAACGCCGTTTAGTCTCCAGACCTCAGCTTCACAGAGAAACATTAGTGTTGTGGCTCCATAAAAACTGTAGCAAACTGATATGAAATTATTTTCAATTAAAAATAAAAATCAGCAAGGATTTACTCTCGTCGAGACGCTTGTTGCTGTTGCTATTTTCTCTGTCTCTATTGCTGCTGTTATTTCAGTTACTGCGCAAGGTATAGCGAGCACATCATCTTCCAAAAATCGCATCGTCGCCAACTACCTCGCTCAAGAAAATATCGAATACATGCGCCATTTGCGAAACAAGTACACACCGACACTCGGCGGATCTGCATCTTGGAATTCATTTATGGATCTTGCTGCTCGTTGTATAAACAAGTGCGCGATGGTTGATCCGACAGAATTTGATCCGACCGATGAGTTGATTGCTTGTCTTGATTCAGATAAATGTGAGGATCGCCCTGTTGTATATGCCGACAATTCTTTGGATAGCACGGGTTACTTTTATCAAACAGCAACGCCGTCACCAAATACGCCATACCGAAGGTACATTGTCGTCGAAAATATCGGTGTTGATGAAATTAAAGTTACCTCTACTGTAGTTTGGGAAGAAAGAAATGGTGCGCAAAAGAATATTACTCTTACGGAAACACTTACTAACTGGTTGCCGACAGGAAACTAGTGAATGCATATCAATATGAAATTACCATCAAATAAAAATGAAAAAGGATTCGTAGCACTTTTCTCTGTGCTCGTTTCAAGTATTTTACTATTGATGGCGCTTTCGATTTCAGGTATTGCTTACAAAGAGCAATTACTTTCAGTGAATGCAAAATCGAGTCAGTACTCATTCGTGGCAGCCGACACCGGCATGGAGTGCGCACTGTACTATGATGTAAAACAGCAGTGGTTTACGAGTACGAATTCACTGGCCAATATCGAGTGCGGAGGTTCACCAGTGCAATTACTCGGCGATATTTCAGGCCCGACACTTTTTGTTTACAAACTACCAGTAGAAGCCAACGTTAACGGTAATACTGTTCCGGGCTGCGCTATTTTCTCAATCGATAAAGACTACGATTATGTAAATTCCGACGGTACGATCACTAATTCAACAAAAATCGATTCTCGCGGCTACAATGTCCTTTGTTCAAATATAGAGTACGGCACTGGCGGCTCTACAATTCTCCAATTCCTCAATGGCTCAGGCGCACGCGCTGTTGAACGTTTTCTCTCGGCACTCTATTCGAACGGTAATTAGGCGACTTTTATGCTATTCTCATAGTATGAAAAAGGAGGGAAATGCTGGGAAAACCAGCAATCAGAGCTCACCCAACAAGGCTGATGCCGCAAAACGAATACCGAAACTCCGCGCCGAAATCACTCGTTTGCGCGAGCTTTACCATGTTAAAAACGATCCTTCTGTTACTGACGACGTCTACGATTCGCTTACCAAAGAATTACGCCAGCTCGAAAATCTGTATCCCGATCTTCGCGTTACCGATGATCCGACAAAGCGCGTCGCCGGCAAAGCGCTCGATGCATTTGTCAAAGCAACGCACAAGACTCGCATGCTTTCCCTCAACGACGTTTTTTCAAAAGAAGAATTGGAGAGTTGGGCCAATAGAATGCAAAAACTAATCGGTGATTCTTCGTCGCCAATATATTTTGCCGAACTCAAGTTTGATGGTCTCGCCGTCACGCTTCATTATGAAAACGGCAAACTCATACAAGCAGCAACGCGCGGTGATGGTTTCATCGGCGAAGACGTTACGCAAAATGTTTCGATGGTTCCCGATGTGCCGGTTCGGCTTGAAGCGCCATTTCCAAAAACACTTGAAGTGCGTGGTGAAATAGTGATGGCCAAGAAAACACTTATTGCTTTAAATAAAATACAGGAGAAAGAGGGGAAGCCGCTTTTTGCAAACACCCGCAATGCTGCAGCTGGTGGTATTCGACAGCTTGATCCAAACAC
>JAGOOL010000004.1 GCA_017992485.1 Minisyncoccota bacterium | reverse complement strand
TCAAAAAGAAACTCTGGCGCGACGCAAAAAGCTACATTCAGGAAATGGCACAGGAGCATTATTCTCTGACTCCAGTCTACAAAGTCATGAAAGAAACAGGTCCTGATCACGACAAGCAATTCACTGTCGGTATTTTCTTCGGCTCTGAGCATATTGCAAGTGGTAAAGGAAAGTCTAAACAAGAAGCTGAAACAAGTGCAGCCGAAGGCGCGCTTGAGAAGAAGGGGTGGAGAGAGTAGTAATGCGTTTTCCCTTTGAAATCTAGTCTTTTTCCCGTAAAATAGAAGCAACATGCTAAAAACTCTGGAACTCTCCGGCTTCAAGTCGTTCGCTAAAAAAAGCGTTCTTTCGTTTGAGCGTCCAGTGACGTCTATTGTCGGCCCGAACGGTTCCGGCAAATCAAACGTTGTCGAAGCCATCCGCTTCGTACTTGGTGAGCAGTCGATGAAATCGATGCGCGGCAAGTCCGGCAGCGACCTCATTTTCAAAGGCTCCAAATCACTCGGCAAGCTCAATCGTGCTTCCGTTTCTATTACGTTCGATAACAAATCAAAAGTTTTTAAATTCCCACAATCAGGCACTAATGGCGGCCTTGGTGGTCGTGACGCGGCTAATATTGATTTCGATGATATTACGATTACTCGCGAAGTCTATGCTGATGGCGTCTCGCGCTACCTTTTAAACGGCTCCGAAGTTCGTCTCAAGGACATTCTCGAGCTCCTCACAAGCGTCCACATCGGTTCATCCGGTCACCACATTATTTCGCAAGGTGAAGCGGACAGACTGCTCACATCAAATTCTCGCGACCGAAAAGAAATGATTGAAGACGCGCTCGGTCTCAAGGTCTATCAGTATCGTCTCAAAGATGCAGATCGCAAACTCATAAAAACGCGCGAAAATATGAAAGAAGTGCTCGCACAAAAACGTGAACTCGCGCCGCGCCTCGCATTTCTCAAGCGCCAAGTTGAAAAAATAGAAAAAGCCGAAAGCCTCCGTCAAGAACTCGCAGCTCTTTACCGTGATTACATTGTTCGTGAAGAAGATTTTATTGCCCACGAAGAAAAAACATTTGGTGGCGAAGAGAAAGCCCTCCAACAGTCGCTCGACGGTTTACAGAAAGATCTTTCACTCATCGCAGATGATGTCCGCAATATGGCAAAGCCTGTTGAGCTCGGCATGATTGCCACAGATCGCGAAACACTCCGCCGCACATACGACGAACTCTCTCGCAAGCTCGGCCGTATCGAAGCCCTATTTGAAGTTGAAAGTGAAAAGCAAAATGAAGTTGCTGTAGAGAATGGCAATGTCGAATCTATTTCCGGTGAACGTGTTTCTGAACTCTTGGGTGAAATGGATCGCCTCATTCGCCACGTCCTTTCACAAACAAACATTCACGATATCATTCCAACACTCCAGAAAATGCAGACTGCTGTAGAACAGTTTCGTCAGACTTATGTTTCGAAGGATGGTTTGCCGCAGCATGGCGGAAACGGTGCAGGTAGTGGAAATGGAAACAATGGTGGAAGTGAAACTCGCGGTCGCAACGACGACAGAATCCGAGCTCTTGCTGAAGAAAAAGACGCCATCGAAGAAGCTCTCGAAGAAATCGAAGAAAAAGAAAATCAACTAAAAGAGCGCGAAGAAATTGCTAAGAAGAAACACGAAGAAGAAGATCGTGAACGCCGCCAAAAGGAAGGCAAGCGTTACGAATTTTTAATGGAGAAAAATCGCCTCGAATCTGAACTCGAAAAAATCTCTTTCCGTAAACAAGCGCTCCTCAAAACGAAAACAGATTTTGATGAAGAGTTGCGTGAAGCTGTGGCTTTGCTCGGTGCACATATGCTGAGTAAAAATAGCGCGGGAACTCATGATGGCGAAAATGCAGATAGCGAAAACAATGCACAACTTTCACCAGAAGACCGAAACATCCAAGAAGATCGTCGCCGCAAAATCGAACGTATCAAGATCAAACTCGAAGAAGCTGGCATCGGCGGCGCAGGGGATGTTATCAAAGAACACGACGAAGTTGTCGAGCGTGATCAATTTTTGACGCATGAACTCGAAGATGTGAACCTTGCGATGAAATCACTCGAGTCAATGATTATCGATCTCAAAGATAAACTCGATGTTGAATTCAAAACCGGTATCGATAAGATCAATACGGAATTCCAGCGTTTCTTTGCACTCATGTTTGGTGGTGGAACTGCGTACCTTTCTGTTATTGTTGAAAAACCTCGCAAGCGTCGCGGCATTGAAGAAGATATGGAATTTGAAGACGAGAATGATGTCGAAGAACATTTCGAACAGGGAATCGATATCAATGTTTCTCTACCGCAGAAAAAAGTTCGCGAACTTGCAATGCTTTCCGGCGGCGAACGTTCGCTGACTTCAATCGCGCTTTTGTTTGCAATGTCACAGGTCAATCCGCCCCCATTCCTTGTACTCGACGAAACTGATGCTGCGCTCGACGAAGCAAACTCTCGTCGCTACGGTGAAATGATTGTTGAACTCTCGAAAGTTTCTCAGCTCATCGTGGTCACCCACAATCGCGAAACAATGTCTCGAGCAGAAACTATCTACGGTGTAACTGTTGGTGCAGACGGGGGATCGAAACTCCTCTCGATTCAGTTTGAAGAAGCAGTCCAGGTGGCGAAGTAGTTTTTATACACACGTAGCTAAAAAGCCTTACACCATAAGGCTTTTTACTATTGACATAGACCGATATATTATGCTATAATATAGACGTACTTTAAAAACCAAAAACCTCATGAAAAAACTAACGAATCTATTCGCCGTTATTGCAATTGTTACTCTATCTATCGTCGCAACATCTTGTGGTGATAGTAGATCTGGTAAACGTAAACCAAGTCGCGAGACATCTTCCGACGATGGTGCTCAGGCTTCAACGCCGGAGAAAAAACCAACCGAAATTGATCTTCAAGAAGCTATTAATAACAGCTATCTGGCAAAATCAAAAGTGATTACATACGACCGTGAATTTCCGGTTAGTATATTTCCTGTTGAGCACTATGAGAACATGACAGAATTCGCAACAATCGATTCTCTTGCCGTGCTTATCTACACACTTGAAAGACAGACTGTGTACATAGACCCAGGTTTTGAAAAAGGCTCAGAAATGTCTACGCTTGATTTAGTTGTGCTTAAGGCGCAAGGTGGTCATTATGCTATTCATCTTTTAAAGAAAGGTAATGCAATCGCAGAAGTTGCGATCTATGAATTAACACTAACTACATCTTCAACAACCGGAAGAATGCCGTCCTTTACATCGGCGTATATGGTTTATGACGGCAATGCAAATGGATTACTCAATCCTGTAGCCGATAGTGATTATGCTATTTGGCCGGCTAAGAGTGCAACGTCCAAACAGTTTTGCGATCAAACACAAAACCAGCACAATTTAGCCAACGCAAGATACATGCAGTTAGTTGGATACCTTACGCGAATTGTTGCTTCACATGAACAACGTTCGCCAATTTTTTAAACTCAAAAAACAAAAAAGAAAAAGTAAACAAAAGCCGCTTCAATTGAAGCGGCTTTTTTGCTGCTATTAAATGCAGCGATATATTAATTGCTTGCCATGAGCTCTGACAACGTTACAATCTCTAATCCTTTCGCCCTCAGTCCATCAATAATCTCAGGTAAAGCTATTAAATGTTCTTGAGTGAAGTGCAAGAGAATAATATCGCCTGGTCCAGTATTTGAGATAACGTAGTCAGCAACAGTCGGCGCATCGGCACGCATTGAAATACCTGAAAATGGATCAGTGCTCCAGAGTGCAATCTTCATGTTTTTTTCTTTAGCGATTGCAGTTACTCGCTCAGCAGTTTTTGTGTGTCCGGAAAAACCAGCCATGAATGGCGGTCTAAACCATTGCGTCGTGTAATGCTGACCTAACGCAAGATCAGTTTTCGTTTGCCAATTCTCCATTTCCTGAGTGAGCTGCGTCTCATTCATCTGTGTCAGCCAACCATGAGTATCAGAGTGGTTGCCGAGTTCAACACCATTTGTTACAGCGCGAATAATATTGAGTCTGTTTGCGTCCGTAATTGAACCAACAGTAAAGAATGTCGCTTTTGCACCTTTGACGCTCAGGATATCAAGAGCTTTTTTGACGAGGCCAGCATTCCAGCCATCATCGATAGTGATTGCAACTTTATTTACTCTCGGACCATGTGTGACAATTTCAGAGGCAACATTCTTTGGTAATTCTTTAATTGCGTCCTCAGGTAAAATTGAACTAATGACACCCTTGTCTCTGATGAGTGATTCCATTGAAATCGGCGAAATGGAATCAATAAAACCATTTTTATTTTCGACAACGCCATATGCGGCGACAGTATTGATAACACCGCCGCGTATACCAGCTTCAAAGATAAGACCTTGGATGCCAGACTTTGCTGCGGTTGTTCCACTAACGAGTTTGCCGAGATTGTATGCAATGACACCCCCGTGGTAATACTCAATGTCGTGGAGATTGCTACCATAGTGTCCGACAACAACAGTTGCGCCGGCATCAATCGCTGTATGAGAAAGTAATTCTTGTCGCAATGTGTGCGTTGTCGCTTTTTCTGCCCAGTTAAATGAAACAACGAGCACATCACTTTTGGCTTTTGCTCCGGCAATGATTTCTTCGAGTTGTGGGTCGTTTGCAGACAGGAGTCCTGCATCGTTTTCAGTTGCGAGCGGCCAATCAGTTTTATTGTCGGTAAAAGCGAGGTAGCCGACGGTCACCCCATTTTTTTCAATAAGTTTTGGTTCACGCGCATTGACGTAACTGCGTCCTGCGCCAGTATGTGTTAGTCCATTACCGTCGATAACAAGTGTTGTTTCAATGAGATTTTTAACGCTACGATTTGCTCCGGCAAAACTTGTACCGAGAACATCGAAGCCAATATTGCGCAGTGCGATCGCAGCCTTGGTTTCAGATTTATTGGCATCGTTGATACCGAACGTGCCGTTGAATGTACCAAATGTTATGTCGCTCTTTTCGAGAACTGTTTTTGCGGCACCAAAGACTTTTTCATAATCACCATCAAGTTTGTTTTTGACATTCGTTTTAACACTACCGCTGAGCGTTATGTCTCCGGCGAAAGTAAGTTTTATTTCAGGCAGGGAACTATTCGCTGCGAGGGCTGCAGTCATGCCGCTCGTGCTGTCGACGTCTTTACCAAGCACGTCGTCTGGGTTGGCATTTATATTATATATGCCATCAGTGGTTGCATTTGAGACTGACGCTCGCTGGCCGCTCATCTGTGCACGCTCGAGAGCATACCCACCACCGAGACCAACAGCGAAAATGCCCAAAAAAATGAGTGCACCGGATAGGAATTTTTTATAGAAGGGAACTTCCATGTGACATTGTTTATTATCGCATATCATATCGACCTTAAGAAATGCTGAAAAGGTGGTCAGATTGACGACCCATCTTCACATGGTAGTATCAAAAGAAAAAAATAATGAACAGAAAAGATAAACCCGAAGCACTGTACGGCAGCAATGGCTCCCTTCTGTGCCTGAAAGCTGGCGGCAAAAGCTGGCTTCTCCCACTCGATTTCAATGATGTTGGACACAAACGCGGAGGAATGTTTGCAGCATTTCCTTTTGGTTCGAATGCCAGAAAATTTGGCTGGAATCGACATGGTCCATTGAGAGACACCACAATGGTTAAGCAGGGGTATTCTCGAAAAGAAATATATACGCAGAAGCATCCCCTTGTCGGAACATATGAAGGCACTGAGTTTTCATTGGATGCCAAGTATACATATGAATTCGTCAATCCGACGACATTCGGTGTCGTTGCAGAAATTACTCAGACCAATGACCAGAAGGCAATCATTCCTTCAAACTTTGGTTTTCATCCGTATTTCAAATGTCCTGACCCCGATCGAGACATCACCGTTTCCGGGCACGACGATTGGACGACAGTAATCCATGTTGCACCTAGGGAGCTTGAAATATTCAAAAAAGGGTTAGGTGAAAAAATAAACCAAAATCAAAAAATTGATATTGTAATTCCAGGACAAGGAAGCATCAGAATGCACTTAGAAGGATTTTCTAACTTGTATATGTGGCGCGATCGCAATGATTTTATTTGTGTTGAACCTACGGAGACGAAGATTGAATTGTTTGGCACGAGCGAAGGTTCGCTACTACATCATGGCAAGACGAAAGTGTTTAAGATGTATCTTGAATTTCATCCTGAGGAGTAAAACCAAAAAGTAAAAAATTTAAGATAAAAAAATGAGGCGCCATTGGTGCCTTTTTTATTTTCAATAACTGTTAATTAAAAACAATAGAGCCGTCAGTGTTAGCTGAGATGATTTGTCCGAAATCTTGCTTTGTGAGTTCGATTACCTTGTTGAGCGTTTCGTTCGTTGGGTCGATTGAAATACTATTTTTTATTTGACCTGTTGTTGAAAGTATAGAGAGGTTTTTGAAAACACCATTTTGATCAACTGTCATGGTAAAAATACCGGCCTTGCCGAGGATGCCGTTGCTGTTCATGCCTTCTGTTGTCAAAAAGTTTCCGGCGGAATACACAACAAGTCTATCTTTATATTTTTCAATACCGCGAATAACGTGTGGGCCTGAACCGAGTACAAGGTCGGCACCACTATCGATCGCTGCGTGCGCAAAAGCGTAGACATTGCCGCGATTTTCGCCTATGTAGTATTCGGTCTTTTTTGTGACGTGCGTTTTTGTACTACCTTCGGCGCCACCATGGAACATGACGATAACCACAGAATATTTCGCAGCAGCTTGCGTGACGAGCTGTTTAATCTTTTCTATTTCAGTAATTTTCGTTGTCCAAGCATTGTGGCCGAACGACAAAAAAGCGACGTCGTTGCCTTTAATGTTAATAACGACAGGTTCACTTTTGTCTTGCGTATCGTTTTGTGGAGTAAATAAAAGATTGGCCGCGGTGAGCTTGGCTTTTGTTGTTGTAATGCCGGCTGCACCTTTGTCGAGCGCATGATTATTGGCGAGGTTCATGATGTCGAAGCCGACTGTTGCGAGCATTGCCGCAAAATCAGTATTACCGACAAAAGAAAAACAGTTCGGTGAACCCGAACCACATTTTGAACTTGCTGTTGTACTGAGTACTCCTTCGAGGTTGCCGGCCATAATGTCCGGAGCTTTCAGTGTGGCGAGAACAGTTTCATCGAACTGCGGCATTGTTCGTGATGGCGGAATGTCGCCAACCCAACCGACAACTATTTCAGCGGGAGTATCGTTTGTTTTTGGTTTCGGATATTTTTCAGTTATGGATTCGATTGCGTAGTTTTTATTGAGTTGGTTGATGTACTCTTTTGTATCGACAATGCTGATCGCGCCGGATACTAGATCTTTTTTGACGGTAGTTTGTACGACGAGGCCTTGCATTGTTTCTTTTGAAAAATATTGATCGAAGATAAAGTTACCCATTGAATAAATAATGAGCTTGTCTTTATACATTTCTATGTCTTGAGCGACGTGCGGATGGTGGCCGGCGATGATATCGGCACCGGCGTCGATAGCTGCGTGTGCGAGCTGCGCCTGACGGTCTGTGTGCGGCTTGTATTCATTTCCCCAGTGGAATGAGACGACAAGCACATCAACCTGAGTTTTTGCTGAAGAAATAATTGAAGAAAAATTCGGATCACTTGCAATCAAAATACCGGCACTGTCGGGAATAGTACTTTTTGCGGCGAGCCAGTTCGGACCGACGTCAGTAAAGCCAAGGAAGCCAATTTTAATACCATTTTTCTCAATAATCTTTGGGGTTGTCGCATCTGCATAGTTTTTTCCTGCGCCAGAAAATTCGAGACCGGCCGCTGTCATTCTATTCATCGTGTCGGTAAATGCGGCCTTTGTATAATCACCAACATGATTATTTGCGAAGCTGACAACATCAATACCGGCACTTTTGATAATCGGTAAAACAGCAGGATTCATTTCAAATGAGTAAATACTGCCGACGTTGTGACCTTTGTCAGAAGCAGGACCCTCGAGGTTAAGCACAGTGATATCATCATTTTGGAAAAATGATTCAGCATTTTTGAAAAGCTGTGAGAAATCACCGGCAAAATTTTTGATGACGCTTCGCTCAACGCCACGATCGAGCATGATATCGCCGCCAAAAGTGAACGTCACACTTGGGGTCACTGGTTCTTGTTTTTGAAAAATAGAATCTACGGCCGCCGGAACATAATTCACAACGCCGAGCTCGGCGATTTTTTTGTACGAACCAGTCGCAAAAAGCGCAATCGCAATAACGAGTGCAGTACTTCTTATAATAATGCCGAGGTTTTTCTTCATATATTTTTTATCTCACGTTGATTACTACGTAATGACCATGTGCTTATGGTCTGACAACTTATACAGTAGTTGCGGCAGCTTCTTCTTTCTCAAGCGAGAAATCGATTTCGCGTCGCTCAGGGCGAACAGCAAGCACCTTCACCTTTACTTTATCACCTAGGCTGAACTTAATACCAGTCTTGTCACTAATTGCTGTGTAGTTCTTTTTATTGAAGACGAATTTTTCATTGTACTGATCCTTGAATCGTACGAAACCTTCTGAATAGCTCACATCGTCGCGAACGAATAATCCACGATCGTTAAGTCCGGTAACTGTTCCAAAAAGAATCTGCCCGACCTTGTCTTTCATATAGAGTGTCTGGTAGTACTTGTCTGATGCACGCTCAGCTTCCTGCGCATCAACTTCACGCATCGAAGCATGAGCCGCAATATCGCGGAATGAACGTTTGTCTTTATTCGGTACCTGGTGATTTTCGGTAATCTCGGCGATTAGTCGGTGAATGACAACGTCAGGGTAGCGACGAATCGGAGAGGTGAAGTGTGTATAGAAATCGAGCGCCAAACCGAAGTGGCCTTTATTGTCTTGCGAGTAAACCGCTTTTTGCTGACTACGAATAATAACTGTCTGCATGATTTCGCGAATATTTTTATCATGTGTTTCGTCAATTGCGCGAGCGAGAATGTTTGCCGGGACGACACCTTTTTTGAGTGGCGCATCGTGGCCGAGACTTTTCATGAACGCTGAAAGGTCTTCCATTTTTTCAAGTGTCGGACGATCGTGAATACGATAGAGCATTGCGCCATGGAGTTCTTCAGCTTTATTTTCACCGAGCTGGAAAGCAACGAGTGAGTTGGCAAGCAACATGAATTCCTCAACGAGCTTGTGTGCGTCGTTGCGAATTTTGCGTTCGATACCTATAGGGAAACCGAAATCATCGAGCTTGAATTTGATTTCATCACTTTCAAGTGATAGTGCACCGGCTTCAGTTCGTTTTGCACGGAGGATTTTGGCGAGTTTGTTGAAAGACAAAAGCGTATCGCGCATGCCGGCATTTTCTTCTGTTGTGCGACCTTCGAGTACTTCAAATGCTTCTTCGTACGTGAAGCGTTTGTTTGAGTGAATGACTGTGCGACCGAACCACGTATTTGCGATCTGATTTTGTTTGTCGAATTCAACTATGCAACTCATTGCACATTTGTCTGTTGCCGGAGTAAGTGAACAGAGGTCGTTCGAGAGGACTTCAGGAAGCATCGGAATGGTTCGATCAACAAGGTAGACAGATGTCGCACGTTCTCGCGCTTCATCGTCGAGTCGTGTGCCTGGTTTTACAAAAAATGAAACGTCGGCGATGTGAATACCGATTTCTATGTTGCCGTTTGGCAGAATTTGGTAGGAAAGTGCATCGTCAAAGTCTTTAGCGTCTTTCGGGTCGATTGTACAAGTGAAAATACCGCGCATGTCGCGACGATCTTTCTCTGTCTGTTCGATTTTGAAGTTCTCTCGAATCTTTTGCGCTTCAGCTTCGACTTCTTCTGGGAAGTTGCCGTCGAAACCGCGCTCAAGAGCAAAAACTTTTTCTTCAGTATCAGGCTCGCCTTGTTTGCCTGCAATCTTAATGACGCGACCTTCAGGAAGTTGTCCATTGTTTGTGCCGCTTGTTGGCCATGATGTAATTTCAACAAGGACAACAGTTTCGTTCGGTGTGACATTGTTCGGTGTTGAACCAGCTGCCCAATCAGTAACTTTAACTTGTGTGTAGAGACGATGATCGTTACCGGTCAAAATCCATTCACCATTTTTCTGTGAAAGGAGACCGGCGTGAGCAACTTTTGAACGACGAAGTATTTTTTCAACTTCACCGACAAAACTATCCGGATATTTTGATGGACCCTTGATTCGAGCAACAACACTGTCGCCGTGGAGACCTGTACCGAGTTTGCTGGCGTCGATTTCGATTGATTTTTCAATTTCTTTAGAGCGAACAACACCACTACCGCGAGCAGTAATGACTAAAATGCCCTCCACGGTCTGGGGGACTTTTGTGTTCTTTTGAGCGGGAGCCTTTGCAGTATTTGAGCTTTCCTTGGGGGTGTTGGCAGCAGGGCTGTGATTCTTTTTTTGCATGCCGCTACTATAGCAAAAAATATTGACATGAGCAAGAAAAATTGTAGAAAATATAGTCGTCAAAAAATCGAAAAAAATAGCAGAAAAAAGTAAAATAGGAGTGCTTTGGTGCTATATTTGCCAATTTCCACCCTTTCTGTTACTATGACGCCATGTTAAAGATCAGATTGCAAAGAATAGGCCGCAAGAACCAGGCGCACTTCCGCGTCATTTTAACCGACCACAAGAACGCTGCAAAGACAGGAAAGTTCCTCAAGGTCCTCGGCTCATACAATCCACATTCGAGTGAATTCACTGTCGACGCAGAAGAAGTCAAAACTCGCATCTCACAAGGTGCGCAGCTTTCTGATACTGTTCACAACTTCCTCGTAAAGCAAGGCATCATCGAAGGTAAAAAGAAAAACGTCCTTTCGAAGAAGTCTCCTACAAAGAAAAAGAAAGAACTCAAAGCTGCTGCATAATAAATGAATGCGTTGCTCTGCAACGACCCTTCATTTTTTATCAACAGCGTTACTCGCCAGAGACTATTCATCTGGTATACTTTTATTAGCAGTCAATCGAAACTGCCGCTTACCAGTCATTCGAAAAATCTTTTATGACAGATCAAGAATTTTTACAGTATGTCGTTAGTGCGCTCGTCGATACACCAGCAGATGTCAAAATTAGTCGCAACGTCGATGAAATGGGAGTTCTCCTCACACTCACCGTCAATCGTGACGATATGGGCAAAATCATCGGTCGCGATGGCCACACTGCCAAAGCTATCCGCACATTGCTCCGTGTCATCGGCATGAAGAACAATGCTCGTGTGAACCTCAAGATCAACGAACCAGAAGGCGGCTCAAATGAACGACCTCCAAAGCCAACCGAAGCATCATCAGTTGATGCAGCAATGGAAGATCTCAAGGGAATCTAAATTTTATTTCAAAAGGGAAGCCACTCAGCAATGAGTGGTTTTTCTATTGCGTGTGGTTTTTGACAAAAAAACTGAAGGGTATATAGTCCGCAGTAACCCCAAAACATTTCTTTACACAAAAACTAAATAACTAAACCATGGCAAGCGATGAAAAAGAAACATCACCAGAGCCCGTTGCCCCTAACGCAACAGGCGAAAAATACACATTTACAGAATTCGCAGAAATCGCGAATGAATATCTTGAAAAAGCAGATCGGACAATCGAATCACTCTCTGCCGAGAGTATCGAGGAGGCTTGGAATCTAATTGAAATTGATCCTGAGCTCGAAAGTGGTCCATGCCTGCAATCATTTGGTGCATATCTTCTTATTTCTGCATATTGCGGATTTTATGTTCGTAAAAAAATTGCAGATAAAATTAAGACAGTGCTTCGTAGTGGCTGCCGGGAAATGAACGCCTTGAAAGTTATCGAAGCTCTTAAGCTAATTTGGGAATTGAGCTTCTATACGATTGTTATTACAACTCGCGACGAAGATAAAGATTGCCTCAATGTCGCTGAAGCCTCCGATTCTCTTGAAATTCTTGAGCAGATCGAAAAGATCAAAAAATGGAAAGCAGAAAAGCATAAGCTTTACAAAGATGGTTTTGAAATGATGAAGATTCCCGATACCCGTTTATCCATTAATCTTCGTCGCAAAAATCTTCCTGCATTGCTTGCGGAGACACATTCCTGTCATGCCCTGGGTACGTCGGCAAATTGTCTCTACCACGAATCAAAGCGTATTATTACCGCGCTTGAGAAATGCGTTGCCGATCTGCAGGTTGACGAGCTCTATTATTACTTGGGAGAAAATCACCATTTTCCTAATAAGGATATTGCCAACGTGTATGAGGTTGAGAAAAGAGAGCAAGAAAAAAACCTCCTTGCATTTCTTGTGATGCGTCAGTGGTGCTCCTTTGAAAAAACCGATACATATTTACTGAACGATATTCCGCAAGACAAGGTGAAAGAATTGAATAAAGTACATTGAATGAAAAACGCTAAACTGTCCGAAATTTTCGGGCAGTTTTTTATTTAGCCCTATTCTGTGTTTTGAAATACATTCTATCGAGCAAGTATCATAGGCATTGAGGTTTCCAGAATTTGTGGTATCGTCTAGACACATGCATTTTCATATCGTTACCATTTTCCCAAACATGTTCGACTCGTACCTCGCCGAGTCTATTTTGGCGCGTGCGATTAAAGAGAAAAAAATCTGGGTGAGCTTTTATGATCCGCGTCAGTATGTCTCTGGTAAGTATAAAAAAGTTTGGCCGGATGGAAACGTTTCTCGTATTGTCGATGATCGACCGTATGGTGGCGGTCCCGGTATGATTTTGCGCGCTGAACCCGTATTAAAAGCAGCTGAAGCTGCGATAAAGAAAATCTCAAAAAAATCTGCAAAAGCTGCGGCAAAAATAAAAATAATCAATTTCACTCCAAGTGGCAAAAAGTTCGATACAGCAATGGCAAAATCGTTTGTAAAAGCTGGTGCAAAATCTTCTGCAAAAAAATCGATCCCCAAATACACCGACATCATCATGCTCTCCGGTCGCTACGAAGGCATTGATGCTCGTGTTGCAACAATTCTCAAAAAAGAAGTTGGCGCAGCTAACTATGCGGATATTTCTATCGGTGACTACGTACTCACTGGCGGTGAACTTCCGGCGATGATTTTGATTGATTCAATCTCTCGACAGATTGAAGGCGTTCTCGGTAAATACGAATCGCTCGAAGAAGAGCGCATTTCGGCGAGCGAATTCTACACTCGTCCGGAAATTCTTGGATGGAAGGGGAAACAGCATAAAGTGCCCAAGGTTTTGCTCGGCGGTAACCACAAAGAAATCGAAAAATGGAAAGAGGGCAAATCAGCTGGTAAAAAAGGTAGCAAGGCGTAAAATTAAGGAAAGCTCATTAAATCGACATTCGTCGTAAAATCGAGAAAAACTCACATTTTAAAAAAGGAGGCATAATGGAAACGCAAAATGATTGGCAAAAGGTGGAGGTGTCGATTCCCCACAAGCTTTCGATTCCGGCGGCTTGGCTCCGGATAAAAACTGCAATTACTGCATGGAGAGCTACAAATACAGAGAAGTTGTTCAATGTTACTGAGCCGACCTATCGAAGCTACCAAGGTCTTGGGCCGTGCACATTTAAGTTCACGTATGAAAACTTTGACTATTCCGGCGAAGTGCTCGTCGATATCGAAAAAGTGGTGGTAAGGATTACTGTCCCGATCCTACTCATCAAAACGATTCGAAACAGGATAAATGAAGAAGGTTCCAAAATCTTACACAAGGCAGCCTAGCAGGCTGTTTTTTTAATTACCGCCACTGTTTTGCCGTTTTCTCAGGTTTTCCAGCTATTTCCCATTGACACATATGGCCATTTTCCCTATACTATGTGCCTGATTGACTGATTGTGTTGTGGAGGCCTCAATCTCATTACTAGCTCATACCAAGGGAGAGGTATTGTGCATATATTAATATTAGAAAAGAAGTAAGCCTCGAATAAGGTGACTACGTTTAAGTCGCCGTTTTTGTTGTTATACTTTTTCATTTTTTTGCATGGAAAAAACAAAAAACAGCCATACGAATAGACACATGGCGGTACGTGAGAAGAAATACTTCTCAAAGTACAAAAAACCTTTTGTCGATTTTCCAAACCTTTTGGATACGCAAATCGCGTCATACAAATGGTTGATCGAAGAAGGCATGAAGGAGGTTTTCAAGGAGTTTTCGCCGATTCACGATTATTCAGGTAAGAAATTCGAATTGTCGTTTGAGTCATTCACACTTGGTGAACCAAAGACTGATGAGTCGTTCGCAAAGCAAAACAAGGTCTCATTTGAAGCTCCGCTCAAAGCGCGAGTTAAATTGACGAACAAAGTTTCCGGTGGAACAGACAAGGAGCAGGAAATCTTTCTCACTGATGTGCCACTTATGACTGGTCACGGTACGTTCATTATCAACGGTGTCGAGCGCGTCATTGTGCCGCAGCTCGCTCGTTCATATGGCGTATTCTTTAATGAAAACGAACTCAAGGGTAAGCGTGTCTTTGGTGCCAAGATTATTCCTGCACGTGGTGTGTGGATTGAAATTGAAACTGAAACAGACGGCGCGATCTACGTTCGTATCGACAAGAAGCGTAAGTTTTCTGTTGGCTCACTCATCCGCGTTCTCGGTCTTGAAACTGATGACAAGATTATCTCCCAATTCAAGAACGATGACCACAAAAAGATCATTAAGCTTTCTCTTGAAAAAGATCCAGCAAAAGATCTCAGTGCTTCATACATCGAAATCTACAAGCGTCTCCGCGATGGCGACCTTGCAACACCAGACAACGCTCGCGAATTTATTAATTCGCTTTTCGACACAGCTCGTTACGACCTTTCACCAGTTGGACGCCTCCGCTTTAACAAGCGTTTCAACAAGCCAATGGATGCTAAGTCACTTGAGCGCCGTTCACTTAATGCCGAAGATCTCGTCATTATTCTCGAAAATCTCATGATCTTGAATGCCACTCCCGGCTCCAAGGCTGACGATATCGACCACCTTGCACAGCGACGTGTTCGTTTCGTTGGAGAATTGCTCCAGCAGAAATTCCGCACAGGTATGATGCAGATCAAACGCAATATCCAGGATCGTATGTCGACTATCGACGCGACTCAGGCTTTGCCGATCCAGATCATCAACCAGCGTCCGCTTCAGGCTCGCGTCAAGGAATTCTTTACGACGAACCAGCTTTCGCAGTTCATGTCTCAGAACAACATTCTTGATGAAATCGAGCACCTCCGACTTTTGTCGGCGCTTGGTCCCGGCGGTCTCTCACGAGAACGTGCTGGTCTTGAAGTTCGTGACGTACACACATCTCACTACGGTCGTGTTTGTCCGATTCACACTCCAGAAGGTCCGAACATCGGTCTTATCTTGCACTTGTCTATATATGCTCGCGTCAACGAATTCGGTATCATCGAAACTCCATACATTCGTGTGAAGAACGGTAAGATCACCGGCGAAATCGTCTACATGAACGCCCTCGAAGAAGAAGTCTTTAACATCGCCCATGCCGGTGTTAAGTACGACGAAAAGGGTAATCTCCTGGATGCTCGTGTTGAAGCTCGCGTCAAAACATCTCCAGGTCTCATCGAACGTGAGAAAGTTGATTTCATGGACGTTGCAACAAACCAGGCTTTCTCTATCGCAACAAGCATGATCCCATTCCTCGAACACGATGACGCTAACCGCGCACTCATGGGATCGAACATGCAAAAACAAGCACTCCCATGTATCGTTCCAGAAGCTCCACTTGTTGCTACTGGTATTGAAGAAGCAGCATCACGCGACACAGGTCGCCTCGTTCTTGCTGCAGAAGCCGGTACTGTCGTTGCTGTCGATGCTAAACACGTTACTGTTGACGGTGATAAATCAGGCAAGAAAGTTTCATACCCACTCGTTAACTTTGAGCGAACAAACTACTTTACTGCATACCACCAGCGTCCAACTGTTTCTGTCGGACAGAAAGTGAAGAAAGGCGATCTCCTCGCTGATACTTCAACATCTGACGGCGGACAGATCGCTATCGGTCAGAACGCACTCGTTGCCTTTATGTCTTGGAACGGTGCAAACTACGAAGACGCCATCATTTTGTCAGAGCGTCTCGTTAAGCACAGCAAATTCACTTCGATCCACATCGAAGAATTCGTCTGTACAGTTCGCGACACAAAGCTTGGACCTGAAATCACAACTCGCGATATTCCAAACGTCTCAGAAGCTAAACTCAAAGACCTCGATGAAGAAGGTATCATCCGCATCGGCGCTGAAGTTCGTGAAAACGATATTCTCGTCGGTAAGATCACACCAAAAGGTGAGACTGAACTTACACCGGAAGAACGCCTCCTCCGATCTATCTTTGCTGAAAAAGCACGTGATGTTAAAGACACGTCACTTCGCCTCGAACACGGTAAGCGTGGTCGCGTTATCTCTGTGAAAATTTTCTCACGAGATCAGGGTCACCAACTCGAATCAGGTATCATCAAGAAAGTTGTTATTGAGCTTGCACAGGTTCGAAACATTTCTGTCGGTGACAAACTCGCTGGTCGCCACGGTAACAAAGGTGTTATCTCAACAATTCTTCCAGAAGAAGATATGCCACACATGGCAGACGGTACACCAATCGATATCATCCTCACGCCACTCGGTGTTCCATCACGTATGAACCTCGGTCAGATTTTGGAAATGCACCTCGGTATGGCTGCTCACACACTCGGCTACCAGGCTATCGTTCCTCCATTCTCAGGCGCAACAGATGTTGAAATCAAACAAGAACTCGTTAAAGCTGGTCTTCCAGAAAACGGTAAGGTTCCACTTATCGATGGACGAACTGGTGAACACTTCGAACAGGACATCGCTATCGGCTACATGTACATCCTCAAGCTGCACCACATGGTGGAAGACAAGATCCACATGCGCTCGATTGGTCCGTACTCTCTCATTACACAGCAGCCACTTGGCGGTAAAGCGCAAGGCGGCGGTCAGCGTTTTGGAGAAATGGAAGTCTGGGCACTCGAAGGTTACGGTGCTGCCTACACACTCCGCGAAATGATCACAGTCAAATCCGACGATATCAAGGGTCGAACAGAAACCTTCAAATCAATCATTAAGGGTGAATCAATCAAAGAGCCAAACTCACCGGCGTCGTTCCAAGTTATGTTGAACTACCTGCGCGGTCTCGCCCTCGATGTCGAACTCAAGAGCGACCGACCTATTGTCGCAAATGATGATGAAGCGAAAATTAACTAAAGATCAAATTAAGCAAAAATAATTATGAAAACTCTAGATACAACAAATTTCGACTACATCACGCTCAAGATGGCATCTCCAGACCGCATCCGCGAATGGAGCTATGGTGAAGTTACAAAACCGGAAACGATTAACTATCGTACTGGTCGCTCTGAACGCGGCGGTCTTTTCGACGAACGCGTCTTCGGTCCTGAAAAGGATTACGAATGTTACTGTGGAAAATACAAGCGTATTCGTTACGCAGGTATTATCTGTGAAAAGTGTGGCGTTGAAATCTGTCCTGCTGTCGTTCGACGAGAACGCATGGGTCACATCGAACTCGCTTCACCGGTAGCGCACATCTGGTTCCTCCGCGGTGTTCCATCACGCATGTCTATTCTTACTGGTATTCCGGTTACTGACCTCGAAAAGGTTATCTACTTCGCTGGCTACATCATTACGAAAGTCTACGAAGATGAAAAGGCGACTGTTCTCAAAGACGTCGAAACAGAATTCAAAACAAAAATGAAGACTGCGAACGACGAAGAGACAAAGGAACGCTTGAAGGAACTCCTCCTCAATATCAAAAAAGAAATCGGTGAAATTCACGAAGGTAAGGTCTTGAACGAAATTTCATACCACCACTACTCACTCAAATACGGAACATGTTTCGACGCACAGATCGGTGCTGAAGCGATTTTCAATCTCTTCAAAAATATCGACCTCAAGAAATTGCTCGAAAAATGTGAAGAACGTGTTGAGAAGGCAAGTTCAGTCGAACGTGAGAAACTCCAAAAGAGAATCGGTCTCGTTCGCTCAATGCACACTGCAAACCTCCGCCCAGAGTGGATGTTCATGGTTGCAATTCCAGTTATTCCACCAGCACTTCGTCCAATGGTAGCTCTCGAAGGCGGTCGTCATGCGACATCTGACGTCAACGACTTGTACCGACGCGTCATCAACCGAAACAATCGCTTGAAGAAGCTCAAGGAAATCGGTGCTCCGGACGTTATCTTGCGTAACGAAAAGCGTATTCTCCAGGAAGCTGTGGATGCACTCTTCGACAACTCGATTACATCACAAGGCGACTCTCAGGCAATGAGCCAGTCACAGCGCCGTGCTCTCAAGTCTCTCTCAGATAACCTTAAGTCAAAACAAGGTCTCTTCCGTCAGAACTTGCTCGGTAAGCGTGTGGACTACTCAGGTCGTTCTGTTATCGTCATCGGTCCGCAGCTCGCGCTCGACCAGTGTGGTCTTCCAAAGCACATGGCTCTTGAACTTTTCCGACCATTCGTGATCGCGAAGCTCATCAAATATGAACATGCTCACAATACAAAAGGCGCTAACCGTCTCATTGAAGAAGGTGTGCCGGAAGTTTGGGCAATCCTCGAAGAAGTCATTGAAGGTAAATACGTTCTCTTGAACCGTGCCCCTACTTTGCACCGTCTCGGTATCCAGGCTTTCCATCCGATCTTGATTGAAGGTAATGCTATTCAAGTTCACCCACTCGTTTGTTCGGCCTACAACGCTGACTTCGACGGTGACCAGATGGCTGTCTACGTTCCACTTTCAGATGAAGCTCAGAAAGAAGCGCATGATCTCATGGCTTCAAACAAGAACCTCCTCAAGCCGCAAAACGGTGACCCGATCGTTTCTGTTAAACTCCTTGATATCGCACTCGGTTGTTACTGGATGACAAAATCTGTCGACGGTGAAAAGGGTGAAGGTAAATACTTCGCAAGTCCAAACCAGGCGATTATCGCGTACGAGTTCGGCGAAATTTCATTCCGCTCAAAAATTAAAGTACTCGGTACAGAAAAAGAAAAGTACGCTGCATACGGTGGCAAGCCATTTGAAACATCAGTTGGCCGCCTCCTCTTCAACTCAATTCTTCCAGCCGATATGCCATTCCTCAACGAAGAAATGCCGCAGAAGCGCATCTCAGCACTCGTTGATGAAGTCATCTATCGTTACGGCATTGATGCAACTCCACCAATTCTCGACAAGATCAAGAACTTTGGTTACAAGTTCATCACCAAAGCCGGTATCACTTGGGGTATCGACAACGTTAAAGTTCCGGAAGGCAAAAAAGCTATCATCGAACGTGGTCGCAAAATGGAAGAAGAAGTATTTTCACAGTTCAATGACGGTCTCCTTTCTCAGGATGAAAAGTACCGCAAGGTAATCGAAATCTGGGATGGTATCAAAATCGAAGTTGAAAAACTCCTTCCAGCAACACTTGAGAAAAATGGTTCAGTTGAAGACATGCTTCGCTCCGGCGCCCGCGGTTCGGTTTCTAACCTTACGCAGATGGCTGGTATGAAAGGTCTCATCGTTAACACTGCCGGACGCACTATCGATTTCCCAATCGTTCCTTCATACAAAGAAGGTTTGTCTCCGATTGAATACTTCATTACAACTCACGGTGCACGTAAGGGTCTCGCCGACACAGCTCTTAACACAGCTCGTGCTGGTTACCTCACACGTCGTCTCGTTGTTGCCGCTCAGGACGTTCGCATCACAGAAGAAGATTGTGGAACAAAAGAAGGCCGCATTGCTCGTGAAGACACAATCGCAGGTATCGTCATTCCACTCTCAAAAAATATTCGCGGGCGCGTTCTCGCAGCTGATCTCAAAGATGAAAGCGGTGCAGTTCTCTATAAAGCAGGTACACTCATTACGAAAGAAGATGCTGTTAAGATCCAAGAAATTGGTGTCAAAGAAGCAATGGTTCGCTCACCACTCACCTGTAAAACAGTCTACGGTCTTTGTCAGATGTGTTACGGTCTCGACCTCGGTCGAAACCACCTCGTTGACCAAGGTGAAGCTGTCGGTATTATTGCCGCACAAGCTATCGGTGAACCTGGTACACAGCTCACACTCCGAACCTTCCACGCCGGTGGTGTCGCAGGTGTCGACATTACACAGGGTCTTCCTCGTATCGAAGAAATCTTCGAGCGCCGACGCCCGCACCGTGCTCTCGCTGTTGTTTCTGAAACAAACGGTGAAGTTATGGAAATTCGTCCAAACGGAAAAGAAAAAGTTATTGTCGTTCTCTCTGATGAAAAAGTTGGTAAGACAAATACGATCGAATACACAGCCGGTGTTCACCGTTCTATTCTCGTAAAAGTTGGTGAAAAGATCATCCCGGGACAGATCTTGACTGACGGTTCTGCCGATATCGCTGACATCTTCAACTACGGCGGCAAAGATCAGGCTGAGAAATACATCATCGATGAAATTATGAAAGTGTACGAACTCCAGGGTGCGTCAATTTCGAAGAAGCATATCGAAATCATCATTCGTCAGATGTTCTCACGTCGCAAGATCAAGCAGCCAGGCGATACAACATTCTCACCAGGTGAAGTTGTTGAAAATATCGAACTCGTTGAAGAGAACCGCAAGATGAAAGAAGCAGGTCTCGAAGAAGCCAAGGGTGACATGATCGTGCTCGGTATTACTGAAGCATCGCTCAACACACAAAGCTGGCTCGCTGCTGCGTCCTTCCAAAACACAAACCGTGTCCTCATCGCTAACGCCGTTAAGGGTGGCGAAGATAGACTTCGCGGTCTCATGGAAAACGTTATCATCGGTCGCCTCATTCCAGCAGGTACAGGTTTCAAGGGCAAAACTGAAAGTAAGAAAAAGTAGTTTAAAAAATTTCTCAGAAATTATCCTGAGAAATTTTTGAGTAAAACTTAATACTAAATTGGTATTCTAAAAGGTTATTCTATGAGCACACCAGTAGAGCAAATTAAAGAAAAGCTCTCCATCGTTGACGTGGTTTCTTCGTACGTCAAACTGGAACGCTCCGGCATATACTTCAAAGCTAAATGTCCTTTCCACAACGAACGAACTCCTTCGTTTATGATCTCGCCGGCTCGCAATACCTATCATTGCTTTGGCTGTGCGAAGGGAGGTGACATCTTCAGTTTTGTGCAAGACATCGAAGGTCTCGACTTTCCGGCAACGCTCCGTCTTTTGGCTGAGCGTGCTGGTGTTGTGCTCGATGCTCGAGCGAAGCGTGATGGTGGCGAGAAAGCGATGCTCTATGATGTGCTCGAAGCGACGACGAAGTTTTACGAAGGTGAACTGCGTCGTTCTCCAACAGCAATTGAGTATTTAAAATCCCGTGGCATTTTGGGTGAAACCGCGAAAACATTTCGTATCGGTTTTGCACCGGATGGATGGGAAAATCTCGTTCACTTCTTGCGAACAAAGGGCTGGCAGCCAAATCTCATTGAAAAAGCCGGACTCTCGATTCCGGGTAAAAGTACACATTCATCGAGTGCGTACGATCGCTTCCGCAATCGAATCATGTTTCCGATTTCTTCAACACAAGGCAAGGTTATTGCTTTTACCGGACGCGTTTTGCCAGGCGGTGACGATAAAATGGGTAAATATGTGAACTCACCGGAAACAGTGATGTATCACAAATCATCCGTGCTCTACGGACTTGATCTCGCAAAGTCTGCAATTCTCAAAGAAGGTAAAGTCATCGTTGTTGAAGGTCAAATGGATTGTATTATGATCCACCAAGCCGGAAATCAAAACGTCGTTGCAGTTTCAGGAACTGCGCTTACCGAAGAACATTTACAGTTGCTCAAGCGCTTTACTGATCACATTGTTTTTTGTTTCGACAATGACAATGCTGGCCAAGCAGCGCTCCGCAAAGCGGCAATGCTTTCGTTCGAGCTTGGTCTCGAAGCCAAAGCAATTACGCTCACGGGAAAAGATCCTGCCGACATGATCAAGGAAAATCCTGAAACGTGGCAGACAGCATTAACAAATGCAGAGTCAGTTATTGATTACCTCATGCAGCTTGCCCGCAAAACAGCAGACTCGCCGCGTGAGCAAATCAGAAACGTTACCGAGCAAGTGTTGCCGCTCGTGGCGGCATTGCCGGGCAACATGGAGCAGTCGTACTACGTCAAGCGGGTGAGTGAAATCTTCGATATTCCGGAAAGTGCAGTGCGAGATGATTTGAAAAAAATTCTCTCAAAAGCTGGTACAACGACAGAAAAAACAGAAGCACCACCGCTGACCACTGTTCGTTCGGCCAAGGTACAAGCCGCTGAACGAATCGTTGGTTTCGAAAAAGTCTTTCATGATAAAGTTAGTTTTGATGAAGTTCGTACCGGATTTCTCGAAGCCATGAAAGTTCCACTCGAATCGTTTGCGGCATCATTGCCGGCCGAAAAAATTCCGGCCCTGATCCTCGAAGCAGAACTTTACTACAACGGTAGTGAGATTCTAGGCAAGATCGCCAAAGAATTAGTCGATACATTGCTCATTGCTCACTACGAAGAATTGCTAGCCGAGGTGCTGCGGAAGATGCGCCAAGCAGAAGAGCGAAAAGAGGGAAGTGAGGCACTCACACTACA
>JAGOOL010000038.1 GCA_017992485.1 Minisyncoccota bacterium | reverse complement strand
CGGTTTCAACATTGTCTGTAAACTGTTCGTCCTGTTTGACGTTAGCATCTTGTTTCGCTTTAGCTGCCGCAATCTTACTATCATAGCTCTTTACTTGTGCTGCATAACTGGCATTCTCGGCTGCTTTTTTTTCTTCGAGCAATGAAGTCTGTGTTGGATTACCCTGGTTCGCAGCGATGTCTGTAGCAAGGGCTGCTAGTGTTTGTTTATGCCGAGCAATAAGATCAGCTTTGGCTTTTGTTAGACCGGCAAGAGAAGTTGCAATATCTTCAGCCTGCTGTTCGATCGATTGCTTCTGTCCCAAAAGATTTACTGATGACTCGGTAACGGTGATCAACTTTTTATGAACGAGACTTTCAACTTCATCTTTAAATGCATCGTAGCGAGCCTTGGGTACAACAAAAGAAACGTAACCATTTTGTTCTCCGCTTGTTGTGCCATCTACTCTGCCTTCGGCATCGCGAACTGCACCCTTGATGTCGCGAACTACATCGCTGACGTCGCGTGTTCGGATCTGCGCATTGTAATTAGTTTTGAGAAATTCACGATTGTCTTTGTATGAAGCATCGTTCTGAGGATTCGGGTACGGATATGTTTCATCATACACTGGCGGCATCGAAGACATATTGCCCATATCAATGTTGCGACTATCTTCTACCGAAACCATACCGCCAACACCAGTGCTATTCATCCAGCCACTATGGCGACCACCGAAAGACAGCCACGCCAAAAGGAGGATAGCGATAATGAGGATTACTCCAAAGACGCTTCTTCGAGAAACCTTGATACTTGTTCTATGAGGGTTTGTGTTTTCCATACTACCAATAGTAGCACAGGAGAGAAATTACATCTTTTCCGGGATTTTGATGCCAAGAAGGTGGAGTCCTTTGATCATGACAACAGCAACAGCACCTGCGACGGCTACTTTGTATGGACTCGTTGGGTCGTTCGCATCAATAATATGTTCTCTGGCGTAAAAATTGTTGAAACAGCCGGAAAGCTCCATGAGGTATGTTGCGATGTAGTGCGGCTCGCGTTCTTCCATTGCGCGATAGGCAACAGATGGAAAACGCTCAAGAATACGCTCGACAGCAATCGTTGAATCAGTCGGTACTTTCAAACTTGATTTCACGCCGCCCTCTTCAGCCTTGCGACAAATCGCACGCGCACGAGTCGCTGCATACTGGAGGTATGGACCTGAGTCACCTTCAAACGAAATCGATTTATCAAAATCAAAAATAATATCGTTGCCAAGACCTGAGCGGAGAATTGAATATTTGATTGCAGCAACACCGACAGCTTCAGCAACTTCCCTCTTTTCAGTATCGGTAAAATCACGATCCTTGATGATTTCCATGATCGCTTCCTTTGCATCACGAATGAGCGATTCGCCGGTGACAACATTACCGCGACGTGACGACATCTTGCCAGAAGCAAAACGCATCATACCGTGTGTGACGTTTTCCATTCTGTTCGCATAACCTTCTCGCGGAAACATTTGGCGAATAGCCTCCGTAACAACAGACATATACTCTTTTTGTTCAATTGCAGTTGTCACAATACAGAGGTCCGGCTCAAGCTCAGTGAATTTCTCTACAGTAAGCGCAAGTTCTTTGGCGTCGTAGAGCGGCAAACCGCTACTCGTAATAAACACGCGAGTATGGAGTTTTGGATTAAAACGTTCAGCACGGAAAATAATTGCACCTTCAGATTCTTCGAAAACACCTTTCGTCATAAATTCTTTGACGAGTGCGACACCTTTTGGAGCAAGCTCAGATTCAAAATAGTAACGATCGAACTTTGTACCGAGAACTTTGTAAATTTCTTCAAAGGCTTCAAGTGTAATTTTGCGACCTTCATCATAAATCTCTTTAAAGGCCGGATCACCTGCATAGAGTTTTTTATTCATTTCATCAACCTCGATTTTTGCAGCCGGGTCAGAAACATACAAACTATTGCCGTATGCATAACACTCACCGATATAGAGGGCTTTATCGCTCGTATTTTTCCCGACGATACCAACACCGCGCTTCATAATTCCGTAAATCGCCTGCGCAATATGTGGACCAATGTCGCCTTGGTAGTTCGCGCGAACAACTTCTCCGCCATGAAAATCTACAAGTCGCGCGATTGATTCTCCGATCGCATTCGATAGGAGGTGACCAATATGAAAAGGCTTGAACGGATTCGGTTGTGTGTATTCGACGACAACTTTTTTTGTTTCAAAAATATCGCTCTTGCCGTAGCGTTCTCCATCGCGGAGAATGAATTCCAAAATACCCGTATAGTATTCGCGAGATAAATGGAAATTGATAAATCCCGGACCGGCGACATCAACTGACTCTATATATGGCGGCAGGTCTTTGCGCATTTCTTCAACGATAGTATCGGCCATAACCTTCGGAGATTTGCCATACTGTTTAGCTATGGCAAGTGTCGTCGATGACATGTAGTCAGCGTGGCCGGCTTCTTTCGGGTAAACAACTTCAGGTTTACCAACCATGTAGCCGCATTTGAGCATTATTTCACCTAAATATGTTTGGAGTTTTTCTTTCATATATTAAAAATCTTGAGAAAAAGTTGATGGAGAATTTATTTCCCTGTGCTTCCATAGCGACCTTCACCACGGGAGCTGTCAGTTAATTCTGTAGTTTCAGTAATGTCAGCGATCGCAACCACATAGATAATGATCTGAGCGACCTTGTTCCCTGCCTCAATAGTATATGGTGAATCAGAGAGATTGACGAGGTGAACATTGTATTCTCCTCTATAGCCGGCATCGAATACACCACCCATGACATGTAGGCCGGCTTTTGAAAGACTACTTTTATCTTTCATGATTGCGGCATAACCATGTGGAAATTCGAGCGCAAAACCAAGGTCAAAAATATGGTGTCCGCCTGGCGGAATAGTCACCGTCTCAAGGCTACGGACGTCCAAACCAACGTCTCCAGGATGAGCATAGCTCGGGATGACAGCCTCAGGGTTCAATTTTTTAACCTTTATTTCCACGCGGTTATAGTAGCATATGACTCACGTTTTGCTATACTCGCTCTATGGAAAGCAACTCACACACAGATACTTCGCACGCATCTAGTGCGCACGCCCGACCAAGTTGGGACGACTACTTTATGGAAATAACAAAAACTGTTGCACTCCGAGCAACGTGCGACCGTGGTCGCTCCGGCTGTGTCATTACTCGTGACAAACAGATTCTCGTTACAGGTTACGTCGGCGCACCAAAAGGTTTGCCACACTGCGACGAAGTCGGTCACCAAATGAAAACAATTACTCACGAAGATGGCTCCGTTAGCGAGCACTGCCAACGTACGACACACGCTGAGCAAAACGCTATTGTTCAAGCCGCAAAGTTTGGTGTAGCAATCAATGCCGGAACGCTCTACTGCACGATGACACCGTGTGCGACCTGCGCCAAAATGATTATTACTGCCGGCATCAGTCGTGTTGTTTGCGAAAAAAGGTATCAGCGAGGTAAAGAATCAGAAGCAATGTTTGTCACAGCGGGCATTGAACTCAGTTTTTTGGATGGCAGTGAGATGGAGTACACAAAATAATTACACGCCTGTAGAAAATAAAATTTAAATAAAATGGAAAATAATCCTGAATCAAAAATCATCATCGGTCTCGTCGGTCGCATCTGCGCCGGCAAAGGCACGATCTCGGACCACTTAGCAAAAACGTATGGCGCGGCAGTACTCAGTTTTTCTGATCCCATGCGCGAAATACTTCGAGTCCTCCACCAAGACGTCACTCGAGCAAATCTCCAAAAAATATCGCTCGCTGTTCGAACACAATTTGGCGAAGATGCATTTTCAATCATGATAAAAGGTCAGTCACTCGCGCGCCCCGAGTCGATGATTATCCTCGATCCGATTCGCCGACCGGCTGATATCGAAGCCTTCCCTACTGGCTCACTTATTATTGTTGCGTTAACAAGAGATGATGAGCAACGCTACCAATCTATGCGAAATCGTAATCGTGAAAAAAGTGATAGCGACGTCACGCCTGAACAATTTCAAGTACTCGACAATGCTGAGTCGGAAAACCAAATCAATAATCTCGTCGCAAAAGCTGATTACACAATCGAAAACAATGGCACCATCGAAGAACTGCTCACTAAAACCGATACGCTCATTGCAACCCTACTCGCACAACATTCTGAAAAATAGTTTCCATTGACGTGAATCGCATTTCCGCATACTCTAAGTAAAACTAAAATCCTTAGACAATGGAAAAAGACGAAAATGGGGCCTCGAACGAAGCCACCCTCCAGCTGATCGACGAGATCAACGGCTCATGTATTTCCCTATTTCAAGAGAAATATGGAGCCTATGAACAAGTTTTCAAGAATGCTGACGAGATGACTATTATCAGGCGTATGCATCAAAACCTCATCGAGGCTAAGGAGCTGGAGAAAGTCCACCAGACTGAATCAGCAACCTATGCTCGAAAATTTCGGAAATCAATTAATGAATGTGTTATAGCCTTATTGCAGCTTGAATTTCCCGGAGATCTATCAAATATCCTAACCGAAGAAAAAATCAAGAAGAATCACAACCTTCATCTCAAGGAAGCAAAGGAGCGTATGGTTACCAAATTCCAACCGCGCTGGAGAATTTGGAGACTGATTCCGATTGGCTCTATGTCTGGAATGGGTATCTCGCGAGTAAACACGCTCTGGCAAGCTTTCAGAGATAAAAGCTATGTTGATATGGATGCCATGCTTAAAACTGATACGCTGAAAAATCACTATTACGACACGATCAATTTCTGCACATTCATGCTCGTTCGTCTTTCTGAACGCAAAACGATAGAAGCCTAGCGCGAGAATCAGAACAAACAAAAGCAGCCACCTTGCGGTGACTGCTTTTTTATTTGAGTGCTTGAGTATTAGTCAACGATCGTGACACCTGCATTTCTCGCCGTACCTTCGACGATCTTCATTGCAGCTTCGATATCGTTAGCGTTGAGGTCGCGGATTTTTTTCTCTGCGATTTCTCGAACCTGAGCACGAGTGATCTTGCCCACCTTTGAGATGTTTGGTTTACCTGAACCCTTCGCAATGCCTGCAGCCTTAAAGATGAGTGCTGAAGTGATTGGAGTCTTGACGACAAAGTCGTACGTTCGGTCTTCGTAAACAAAGATCTTGACGCCGACAGTCTCACCGATCCATTCCTGACTAGCGGCGTTGAACTTTTGGACGAAATCGCCAATGTTAACACCGGCCTGACCGAGAGCAGGTCCAAGTGGTGGCGCTGGGGTCGCACGACCCGCTGGCGCCAAAACCTTTACGTTTTTGATGATTTTTTTAGCCATATAATTGATTGAAAATTGCTACGTTTTAAAGGAAAACGTAAACCTTGAAGCATTTGGATAGTACCCGAAATTGGGCTTCCCGTCAATTCCTGCCGATTTCGGCAGGAAAAGCATTTTTAGAGCTTCTTAACCTGCAAGAAGTCGAGCTCAACCGGAGTTTCGCGGCCGAACATTGAAACAAGAACACGAACCTTGCCGCGATCTGTATCAACTGCTGAGAT
Organism: Minisyncoccota bacterium; assembly: GCA_017992485.1. Taxonomy (GTDB): domain Bacteria; phylum Patescibacteriota; class Minisyncoccia; order Phycocordibacterales; family UBA9973; genus JAGOSA01. Next base: position 20 of record JAGOOL010000038.1, on the reverse strand, counting down.
CTTACCTTCGAGTTCTTTGA
>JAGOOL010000037.1 GCA_017992485.1 Minisyncoccota bacterium | reverse complement strand
TCAGAAACATTACCGTCGGAATTGATGTCGGCACATACGCAACTCGCGTTGCTGTTGCCGAACACATAAAAGGTGAACGCGCTCCGCGCATCATTGGCACTGGCACTACGCCCACTCGCGGTTTACGACATGGTTATATAACAAACATCGAGCAAGCAACTAAAACAATTGAAAAAGCACTTCGTGAGGCTGAAAAAAATTCCGGTATTCAAATCAAGCGTGTATTTGCAACTGTCGGTGGCATCGGTCTCGAATCGATAACGTCGCTCGGTAGCGCTGTTATCTCAAAAGCAGATGGCGAAGTGACACAACTCGATATACAAAAGGCTATTCAGGTGGCTGAGGACAGTTTGGAGATCAAAAATCGCCGCATTCTCCACCGCCTACCTGTTGGTTTTAAACTCGACGGCAAAACATTGCCTGGCCGCCCTGAGCGCGTCAAAGGAATGCGACTCGAAATTAAAGTTTTATTTATTACTTGTTTCGAACAACACCTCGAGGATTTACTCACCGCGATTTCTGACGCTGGCGTTGAAGTTGTCGATGTTGTTGCAAGTCCGATTGCCGCTGGTGAAGTTGCACTCACTGATCGCGACCGAAATATGGGCTGTCTCCTCGTTGACGTCGGCGCTGAAACCGTAACGATGGCTGTTTTTGAAGAAGGCGCTGTCGTCGCTCTCCGTGTTTTTGCGACTGGTTCAACATACATCACCAACGACATCGCTCTTGGCATGAAAGTCTCGCTCGAAGAAGCTGAGGGCCTCAAGATTGGTGCTGTGCTTGGTACGTATTCAAAGAAAAAGCTCGACGAAATCATCGAAGCTCGCATTAAAGACATCTACTGGATTATCGATTCATATTTGAAAAAAATTAAACGCAGCGGCCTTTTGCCGGCTGGCGTCGTCATTCTCGGCGGCGGCTCACACCTCAACGTCATCGAAGAACTCGGTAAAGAAGAACTTCGTTTGCCATGTCGCATCGGTATGCCCGAAGCTTTTGCTCATACAAAAAACAAAATCCGCGACACTAGCTGGTTCCCAGTACTAGGTCTCGTTATTCTCGGCAAGAATACTCCTTTCGAATCAAGCGGTTCGTTCGGCGAATTTTTCACTCGCCTCAAGAAAGCTGCAAGCAATTTACTCAAGCAGTTGATGCCGTAGTAAAAACGCTTCATTTTTCTAGGGTAGCGCAGAACCCCGCCAAACTGGTATACTTTCAACTATGAAAACTAGATTCCGCATAGTCATACTTATATTCGTCGTTATTATTGCCGCTGGTACGTATTTTGTCGTGAGCGAAAAAGAAAGAAATACTCGTGTCCCAGGTCAGAACCGTTCAAGTCGTAGCTACGATGAGGTATACACAAATGCCATTAACTCTGCCAATCCAAAACTTTGTGACGAGGTAAAAGCGTACACGTTCTCTGATGGCAATTTCAAACAAAGCTTCACTGCTGAACAAGCACAAACAAATTGCTACACAAACTACGCTATTTACCGAAGCGACATCGCGGCGTGTGATCTCGTTGCCTCACCATTCAACAAATCTAAGTGTCAGCTTGGCGTCAATGTAAAACTCGACAAACTTACTGCTGCAACATGCCAAAGTATCAAAGCAAGTCTCACTGAAGGTGTTGATCCTGAAACAGAGCCATCACTTCTCTACTGTGTTTCTCAGGTCGCCAAGAAAACAAAAAGCACAAAGATCTGCAACACATACTTCCCGACAAATGCAGCATCAAAAAATACTTGTGTTGCGACTAGTACCGCAAAGTAGTTCGACACAATCCGCATCTCTTGTCCTTCATACTTACCCTTCATACTTCTCTTCATATTTACCAGCTTCCCTTTTCCACTCCATCTGCTATGATAGCTCTATACGCTCGCTCGTGGAGCATTTAACAGCCGGAATAAACCCTTTATTTATAAGCCTTTTTTAAGGTAATGCAGGTCTCGCGCCCGCATTATTTTTAAATCATGCTACGAATTTTTAAAAATATATGGCAAAAATAAACCCAGACATCGAAACATTTGCACGCATCAAGGTTATTGGTATTGGCGGTTCAGGAAAGAACGCCATCAACCACATGATCAACAGCAAGGTCAAAGGCGTTGAGTTCATCGTGATGAACACTGATACGCAGGACCTGCACAATTCTCTTGCAGAGAAGAAAATTCACATTGGTAAAAACCTTACCAAGGGTCTCGGTGCTGGTATGAATCCGGATGTTGGTAAACGAGCTGCTGAAGAAACTAAATCTGAAATCCAAGACGTCATCAAAGGTTCTGACATGGTATTTATCGCTTGCGGTATGGGAGGTGGAACAGGAACTGGTGCTGCTCCAATCGTTGCTCGCGCAGCAAAGGAACAAGGCGTCCTCACTATTGGCGTCGTCACAAAGCCATTCTTCTTTGAAGGTGCACAACGCATGCGTCTCGCCGAACAAGGTCTCGCTGAACTCGAAAAAGAAGTTGATGCAATCATTGTTATCCCAAACGATCGCCTCCTTGCGATCGCCGGAAAAGATATGGGCTTCAAAGACGCATTCACACTCTGTGACGATGTCCTTCGCCAGGCCGTCGAGGGTATCTCAGAACTCATTACACGCCCTGGTGAAGTCAACGTCGACTTTGCCGATATCAAGACAATCATGCACGACACTGGTACTGCGCTCATGGGTCTCGGCCGCGCTTCTGGCGACAACCGCGCAGAGCAAGCTGCAATGCAAGCTATCAACTCTCCACTCCTCGATGTTTCAATCAATGGTGCAAAAGGTGTACTCTTTGCAATCTCTGGTGGCGACGACATTACTTTCAACGAAGTCCAACGCGCTGCGACTATCATTACAGAATCAATCGATAAAGAAGCTCGTGTCATCTGGGGCATGGTTCCGGACGATCGTCTCAAGAAAGGTGAAATGCAGGTTACTGTCATCGCTACAGGTTTCCCAATGTCAGAAGGCGCCGTAAAGAAGACTTCACTCTTTATGCAGCAAGCGACGCCAATGCAGCAGCCAATGCAGACTGAAAAAGTTTTCGACAAGCCTACTGAAAAGAAAAGCCGCATCGAAGAAAAGATGGAAGAGAAACGCGAAATCAATCACGCTCCACTCACTGCTAACAGCGGCGAATACGTCAAAAAGATCGAACGCACTGAAAAGCCTGAAATCATCGACGAAACAGACGCAGAAAAGTTTGATGATGATTTGGATGAATGGAATGCGATTCCGGCGTTTCTCCGAAGAAAGAAGCAATAATTCTGAAATAGTCCTAGAAATTCCGCCCGAGAGGCGGATTTCTTTTTATCAGATCATGTATGCTAAAATGACACCTATGTACGACTTAATCATTGTAGGAGGAGGACCTGGTGGCGTAGCAGCAGCAGTGTATGCAGCTCGCAAAAAATTGAACACGCTTATTATTGCCAAAGAATTTGGTGGTCAATCAAACGTCTCTGAAAATATTGAAAACTGGATTGGCACGCCGTCTATTTCTGGTATGAAACTTGCCGAAGACCTCCGCGCTCACGCATACACCTACAAAGATAAGTCACTCACTATTGCCGAAGGCGAATACGTTACCAAGGCCGAACGAAAGGGCTCAGACTTCGTTGTAACGACTGAAACCCATACATATGAAGCAAAGACGCTCCTCGTTACTTCTGGCTCATACAGACGCAAACTGGAGGCCAATGGAGCTGATATTTTTGAAAATAAAGGTATTACCTACTGCGCTTCGTGCGACGGCCCAATGTTCTCCGACCAGGACGTCGTTGTTATCGGCGGCGGCAATGCTGCATTTGAAACAGCAGCCCAGCTCCTCGCCTACTGCACATCTGTTACGCTCCTCCACCGCAGCGCACAGTTCCGCGCCGACGAAGTCACTATAGAGAAAGTTCTCGCTAATCCAAAAATGAAGAGCTTTACAAACGTCGAAATCGAAGAAGTTAAAGGCGACAAATTCGTTAGCGGCATCGTTTTCAAAAACAAGATCGATGGCACAGTAACCGAACTTCCTGTCACCGGTATTTTCGTTGAAATCGGACAGCTTCCGAACACAGACTTCGTCAAAGGTTTCCTACCGCTCGATGAAGCAAATCACGTCATCGTCGACCCAAAGACCCAACGTGCGGGAGTACCTGGCGCATGGGCCGCTGGAGACTGTACTGACGGTCTCTACCATCAAAACAACATTGCCGTCGGTGATGCCGTCAAAGCTGTTGAAGATCTCTATATTTACCTTCAGAAGCGGTAGCCAGATTACAAAATGTAGAACACAAAAGCCTCGCCATTTCGGACGAGGCTTTTTCGTTTCTAGAAAAGTGACTAGCTGTTATGCTTTCTGCCGTGATTACTGCGGCCTTTAGGATTCTTGGCAGTATTACGTCTTCCTTCTGCTAAACTCGCCGCAATCGAATGCTTCTTACTTTCCGCCTTAATCTTTGCACTATAGTGTTCCGCCATATACTCATATTAGTTTTAACTAATAATCATACGACCTACATTTTTAGTATACGCCTATTTGGAAAAATGAAGCAAGACCTTGTTAAATGATAGACAATAAAAAAAAAGCCGCGCTTGAGAGCGGGCTTTCAAAATAGATTTTTAGAATGGAGCTGGTTCATTGCTCGGCGGAGTAAAAACGAAAGGCTCTTGCTTCACAATATCAAGATATCCGGACGAATCTGTTTGTACAGGATCAACATGGATTGGTTTGAACAAAATAGTTAATTCCCGTTCAAGGTCAATAAGATCCATAGCAATCTCTGACTGACTACGTTCAACATACTCTGTACGTCGACCTTGTTTTTGTTTGATGAGCATCGGCACATCAATACAGGCAACTTCAACTGTTTTGTACATTCCAAATAAATGATTGAACTTTGCAAGTTCCTTGTCCGGTCGACGAAAATCTCTACCCGAATTCTTTTGGAAATGGGCATACATACGAGAATACCAGTTTGTTGCTTTCCCGATGTAGTAAATCGACGAACGGTCGACAAGAACAACATAGATGCCGCTAATATGACTGTAGTGACTTCTTTCGAAGATACATTTACGAGCTTCAGCCGCGTGATCGACAAATGGTTGTTTGAAATCAAGGAGGTTAATGGCATCTTGAGGTTCTACATTCTTTTTTTGAAGTAATGCGAAAATCTTTGTTGCAACGCTTTCCTTTTGTTCATACAAGGCTATTTGTCGTTTGTAAAACTCATAAAGTTGTATGACATTGGCTTTATTCGTTCGAACAACAGCAACAGTGTCGACATGTGGTTGGTTCAATACACTTCTCATTCTAAGTGTATTGATAAGTTGCTTGTATACAGAATAGAGCGCATACCGTATATCAACAATGACACCATCAGACCGGAAAATAATAATCCCGGTGTTCTGTTTGTTGCTTGAAGAGACATTCCACTTACGAACACCATCTTTATAGTAGAACGGTGCAAAGTATTCTAATTTCCAAAGATCAAGGGGTTTATCCGCCTTGCTCTTTGACATGAGGGCAAGTGCGGTTTTCATAGCTTTTGTTTTTTTATTTTGCTTCTATTGTATCGCGCTCAAAACGCTGGTCAACTTTGACAATAA
>JAGOOL010000036.1:1637-5653 GCA_017992485.1 Minisyncoccota bacterium | reverse complement strand
CAAACGAAGGTAAATAAAAGCGCAATTGCGCACACGCACGGAGGCGTGGCTGAGTGGTTGAAGGCACCTGTCTTGAAAACAGGAGACTGAGCAATCGGTCCGTGAGTTCGAATCTCACCGCCTCCGCATCGTAAAAAAAGTATCGGATGACTCGAGTACCTTAATTCTTGGGTTTAAGCTAGAATGGAATAATTATGACTGAGCAATTTCTTCAATCTCAACCTGAAAAAGAACCTGGGTATTCCCCCAATAATGAAAAGGTAGGTGCTACTTTAAATGTTATTGAAAAGAAAGCTTATACACCGGCAGAATTAGAAAAGTGGCAACAAACATTGCAAGAGCGGGAAAAACTTGCCAATGAAGTTTGTTTGAAATATAAAAAAGGGGATATTTTTAATTTTCATTTAGAAAAAATGCAGTTAGAACATGAATCATCCCCTAGGTACACTGTAGTGCTTGATGGTGTTGAAATTGGGAATTTTCGCATAGGAATAGGAGAAGATGGTCAAGATATGATAATTAAGGGAATTGTATTAAATAAAAATATTCGAAATAAAGGATTTGGCAAGCAGTTATATATATTATTAAATAATTATCTCAAAAAAACAGAGGGTTTGGTCTTAAAACAGTCTTATGAAACAAGTAATGCTGCGAATACTCTATGGTTAAGCCTATTTAAAGATGGGCTGGCCGAAGTAGTTCCGGAAAATTCACCTGATGGATATAAAATACCCTGGATGAAAAATGACTTCCTCCCGAAAGGAACTAAACTTTATAGATTTAAAAAATAAATTTTGACTCACCCGCCTAATTTGGAAGCCCGAAATAGCGCTAAATACCCTTACTGGACTTGAGCTCGTAGGTACTTAACCCACACAGCCCGCAAAAATAAGGAGCGAAGCGACTGACTCATTGGGTTTAAAATATTTCAAGGTTGCAAAAAAAGATGATTTAATTTATCTTTTATATTGGTAAGGTTGAGGAACAGAAATCCGTCTCGAAAGAGGCGGATTTTGTCTTTTACATTATGTTTTTCTTTATCTTTTAATAACGGAAAATTCATCTCAATACTCTAAGCTATATCTAAGTATGGTTCGGTAACCCATACTCATTGGCGCGCTAGTGGTCTAGTTTCTCAACCTTACCAATTGGGAATGGCGGGTTCGACTCCCGTCGCGTCAATAAGTTAGATTTTTATATTATGGTTTTTACTTCTCGTACACGTTAATTCTTGGTTGATTATAAATGTGGCATCTTTAACTTTGATTGCAGGAAGTGCTAAGATGAGCCCATAACATGAAAAAAGAAAACGAACTCCAGCTCAATATCAAACTTAGCTACCTGCCCGGCCTCAAGTCGGTTGTTTTGGCTGAGGTCTCGCGTTTTCCCAAGCTAAAAGTCGTCGGGGCTGGCGATGAAGAACTCTACCTCGAATTCTTCCCTGGCTTCAAGATGGTCAAAAAACTGCGCAGCATTTTGAATGCGTACATCATCAAGCGCAGTCCTGTCCTCCATACTCGTTTCATTTCGAATCACAAATCGATTCTCGGCGACATCGTCGAAGGCATCATCGATGACAGCGGCGAAACGTTCAAGACGTTTAAGATCAGTTGTGCTGGCTCAGATTCTCCTGAAGCCAAAGAAATTCGCGACTACATTATATTGACCTACAAACTCGTAGAATCCGAAAGCGCCGACATGGAGATCTACATCGGCAAAAGTGAAATGTGGGAAGTTGGTGTTCGCATCACTGCTCGCCCCCTCTCGCTCCGTGATTACAAAGTCTCAAATATTCCCGGCGGTATGAATGCGACGATTGCATATGCGATGAATAGTTTTTGCAATTTGGAAAAAATAGATGGAGGCAAAAACAATACAGCGACGGCGAAATCGTATTTGAACATTTGCTCCGGTAGCGCGACGCTCCTCATCGAGGCCGGCCTCATCAATCCTGACCTCAAGTTGCTCGGATTCGACAACAACGGCAAAAGCATTGCGCTCGCTGTCGAAAATATCAAACGCGCCGGGCTTATCAAGAAAATTCAACTTCGCAATGTAGATATTATTGAGGAGGCAAAAATTGCCGTAGTCAGCCCAGCTGAAATCGAAAAGCGCGACTTCATCGCTGCCGACCTACCTTTCGGTATGCAAATCGCTAAAGGCGAAGATCTGACTAAGCTCTACACTGCTTTTATCTCTTACTCTGAAAAAGCGCTCAACCAAGATGGCACACTTGCTGTGTACACTACTGAAACGGAATTATTTGAATCACTTCTTAAAGATTCACAATTCAAAATAATCAAAACGCTTGAACTCAAAGTCTCAACTGTTGTTGATGCTTACATTTTTCCGAAGATTTTTATCTGTGCAATAAAATAAATCTTCATAATTTCACATAAAAAAATACTCTGCAGCATTTCATTTTTTGTTCTATAATAGAGCAATACTATGAAAAAAATCTCAACCATTCTTAAGAAATTCGGCGCATTTGTAAAGACTAAAAAAGCAAAATGGAAGACAGCCGCAATCATTCTAGCGATCATCGTTGTTGTTATTATTGCGTCCGGCGGCAAAAAGGCAGACCTCCAGCTTGTCGGCGTCACCAAAGGCACAATCAATGAAACAGTTTCAATCACGGGTAACACATCTCCGGTAGAAAGTGTCGAGCTCAGTTTCGGCAGTAGCGGCATCGTCTCTCGCGTCGACAAAACTGTCGGTACAAAAGTAACCAAGGGCCAGCTCATTGCCCAGCTCAACTCAAGCGACCTCGGAGCGCAGGTTAATCAAGCCCGAGCAAACCTCGCTGCACAACAGGCCAAACTTGAAGGCATTCAGGCCGGCTCTCGCCCAGAAGACATTGCTGCGTCGCAAGCAGCACTCGACAAGGCCAAGCAAGACCTCGAGAACATTTACACAAGCATCACTGACACCTCAAATGACTCATACTCAAAAGCAAACGACGCCGTGAGAGTTCAACTAGATCCGCTTTTTTATGATGACGAAACAGCCAAGCCGCAGCTCACCTACTCAACTAGTTATTCAATAGATAGTGTTATCACAAAGCGCGCAGCAGCTTCGGTAATACTCAATGTATGGCAAGGCGCCGGCGGAGAATCACAAATCGCAAAAAATATTTCAGACCTTTCGACAATCAGAACAATGATCGATATTACCTCAAAGAGTCTTGACCAATCCACAAACCTCAGTGCAACAACACTTGCAGCATACAAAAGCGCAATTACTGTTGCTGTTGGTGAAGTAAATGTCGCTTCAAAAAATCTCAATACCCTATCGCAAAATATCGCTTCGCAAAAGCTCACAATCAACCAACTGCAAGCGCAGCTCGATCTCAAACAAGCGGGTTCAACACCGCAAGACATTTCAGCTCAGATGGCGCAAGTCGCCAGCGCTGAAGCTGCTCTCCAAAGTGCTTATGCGAGGCTCAGCAACAACCGCATTGTCTCTCCGATTAATGGTGTCATCACAAAGATCGATGCCAAAGTCGGACAGCTTGCGACAACTGGAACACCGCTCATTTCGATTATTTCCGACAGTGCTTTTGAAGTTAATGCGCTCATTTCTGAAATCGATATCGGTAAAGTTGCACTCGATAATACTGTTTCGATGACGCTCGATGCTTTCCCCGGTGAAACATTTGTCGGTACTGTTTTCTATATCGATCCAGCGCAGACATCAGCTGATGGCGTCGTCGGTTACAAAATAAAAATTTCATTCGACACAGCAGATCCGCGAATGAAGAGCGGTCTCACTGCCAACATCGATATCAAGACTCGCTCAAGGGAAAATGTATTGATTTTGCCACAGTATGCGATCCTCCAAAATGACGAAGGTATCTTTGTGCAGGTAGTAAATGATGGCACAAATACAAAAGCTGATAAAAATAAACCAGTAGACGTACCTGTCACCCTTGGCCTCCAAGACCAAGACGGCAATGTAGAAATTACTTCTGGAGTTACTGAGGGCCAGCAAGTCATCAACATCGGACTCAAGCAAAA
>JAGOOL010000036.1:0-1537 GCA_017992485.1 Minisyncoccota bacterium | reverse complement strand
TTCGTTTTCCAATCGTTCAATCTCCTCTCGCGTCAAACTGTCTATGACAATGTTGAAATTCCCCTCCTCTATTCATCCGACATATCGCCAGCAGATCGCAAGCAAAAAGTAGAAGAGGCAGTGCGATCAGTCGGCCTAGCAGAAAAACTCTACACAGAGGCTGGACGACTTTCCGGTGGGCAGAAACAGCGTGTCGCTATTGCTCGAGCGCTTGTGACTGATCCGAATATTATTTTTGCGGACGAGCCGACTGGTAACCTCGACTCTGCTTCGGGTCTGCAAGTTATGGAAGTGCTGAAAGAGCTGCACGAAAAAGGCCGAACGATTGTGCTCGTCACACACGAAACGCAGACTGCCGAGTTCGCCAACAGAATTATCCGCATCAAAGACGGCTTGGTAGAAAGCGACAAGGTTGTCGAGAAGTCGCATAAGCACAAAATGGCCTCACTTAAATAAACCTGAATTAAAGTTAAAATTTCGATCAAATATAAATTACCATGTTATACAGAGACGCATTCAAAACTGCAACAAGGTCGCTCACGCAAGGCAAGATGCGCTCTTTTTTGACGATGCTCGGTATTGTCATCGGTATCGCTTCCGTCATCCTCCTCATGTCTATCGGCGAATCGGCGCAAAAGCTCATCATTGGGCAAGTTGAAGGTGTGGGTTCTAACCTCATGTACGTTGTACCTGGCGCACCGTCCGGAGACGGCTTCTCTTCTCCTGCTTCATCCCAAGGTATCGTCATTACGAGTCTCGTACAGCGCGACATCGATGCGCTCTATCGCGAGCCGTCCGTCGTTGGTGCAGCCGGCGAAGTTCGCGGCCAAGGCGAAATCGTATATACCACACAGAACAAAACCATTAGCTTTGTCGGAGTAACTGAAGATTATTTTAGTGTCCAAAATATGGATATCGGAGAAGGTCGGGCTTTTTCTAAAGGAGATATTGATTCAGGCAACCATGTTGCAATCCTCGGTCCTGATCTCGCCAAAGAGCTCTTTGGGCCAAACGTCACACCGACGAACAAAAATATTCGCATCAAAAATATTTCATTTAGAGTAATTGGCGTGCTCGAGAAAGGCGGCACCGGTGCATTTGGCGTCGATCAAGGAAACTTGGTCATCTTGCCTGTTTCTGTCGTCCAAAAACAAATGCTCGGCATCAACTACTTCAATGACGTCATCGTCAAAGCCAATGCCGACTACGAGCTCGCCTTTGTGAAATCCCGAGTTACCTCTGTCCTTCGTCAAAACCACGGCATCACCGAGTCAAAGAAAGATGACTTTGATATTAGAACTCAAGAAGACATTTTGGAAGTTCTCGGCAGTATCACATCTGTGCTCACGCTTTTCCTCGCCGCAATCGCTTCGATTTCTCTCGTTGTTGGCGGCATCGGTATCATGAACATCATGCTCGTCGCTGTTACTGAGCGAACACGCGAAATCGGACTTCGTAAAGCTGTCGGCGCGACAGACAAAGATATTCTTCAGCAATTCTTGATCGAGTCTATGCTACTCACGCTTGTCGGCGGACT
>JAGOOL010000035.1 GCA_017992485.1 Minisyncoccota bacterium | reverse complement strand
GTGGATAAGAGCGCGATCCGAACACCGTTCTCTATGTCTTCGGTGTTTTCCGCCAAAATAACAATATTATTGTTAATGCCGAATTTTCTAATACGACCACGCAGCATTACGCCGTTTAAATTTTGTCCACTACTTTTTAGTGTGTAAATATTCCAGTTCATAATTATGATTTAGTTTTAGTAATTATATCTTTTCAGCTTGACTTTGTCAATTAATAAGGTAGAATATTAAAAACCAAGAAATATGATATTCACCATCTCTAAAGACCAGCTACCAAGGTATGTAGCCCTCTTTCTTAATAGAAAAGGAATCAGTTATACATTTTCTTTTATCTTTTGCCCGCGAGAAGAAAAAGAAGATTTTGTATTGAAGTACCCAGAAGATACATTTCCTCAAAATGGTTCAATCGAAATATTTATCTGCGAAATACCGAGTGGACTAAGAGAGCATGACCTGGATTCAGTACATATTGCTACTGGAAAAGATTGGTCACCGCTTGAACACTTCATTTGCCACTATCCAGGGAAAGACTATGATGAAGCACTTGGGATAGCTAAGTTCTGGGCAAGGTATAATTTGAAATTTTTAGAAACAGGAGATACCTCAACAGAAACAGTTGACGTGATGAACTTTAAACTTGATGAAGATATAAACGTAATCGAGATTAGTTAATGTATTTAAGGCCTCCACCTAACCGTGAGGCCTTTTTCTTTTCCCTAGACATTCAAAACATTCACTGGTGACCCTACGGAGAATCGAACTCCGATTATCGGCTTGAGAAGCCGGTGTCCTAACCGTTAGACGATAGGGCCATACAATTACGGCTTCCGAAGCCGGTGTCCGCTGTCATCTAATTTGGTTAGACGATAGGGCCATATGCAATAGACTATTGCCAGAAAATAGTACAGTAAATTTGGGCTTTGTTCAAGGTATTCCAATTTCCTGTAGACGTGGTATAGTGACGTTTGAATATTCTAAAACAAATAAAACTTGAGCGCCATGGCAAAAAGAGAGCGAATAACCGATTGGGTGTCACACCACAATCCAAACATTGTACTAATAGGTACACATAACGGCACGTCAGATCATTTTAAGAAAGTACAGGCTTTCCTAACAGACAGAATTAATACAGCTCGCCATTCTGTGCAGTATGTTGGAACATCGATGTTCCCGCCACACTTACCCGATCTTGGACAGAGACGATCGCACAAAGGTGACCTGAACACAATTATTCATAATGCAAAAAAGCATCATGATAAATTTTTAATTCTGCTTGTTGGAGAAAACGTACCCAATGCAGCAGTGCGAACCCTGAGTAATATCGAACGAATGCTTGAATACCACAAGGAATTCGGAATGAAATTGCTCGTAACGATGGAACCACAGTTCATCGGTAGAAAAATGTTCGAAGAACGACACAAACATCTGGCATCTGTAATCGGACTCTACGAGGAACCAAAAGAATTTTCGGAATTTGCTTTACAGTTGTCTAAAATGGATGAAACAGAGTATCGACGTTATGTATCCCTCGAATTACCGGACGATACGTATGTCGAACGCCCGTATTTACATGGTGGCGGTACCGTACCAGTAAAATAGCCATTTCAGCAAAAGTTAAGCAAAACAATAATGCCCCACAAGGAGGCATTTTTTTATTTGATATTTTTAATTACTGATGTTATTCATCAAGCAGCGCTCTCTCAATCATTTCGGGTGTTAATCCCGGAGCTTCACCGGTAATACGCATGACATCTTTGTCTACTTTCTTGAGTTCCTTGCTTGAATTATTGTAGTGATTTACGACGGTGCCGAGAGCATTGCCGAGTTTCGAATGGTAGTCCTCGTAGCCCTTGAGGTGGCGACCAAGTTCTTCGACGCGCTTTATGATGTCTTTGGCTGTTTCTTCAATCTGGAGAGCGCGGAGACCCTGGAGAACGGTTTGCAGGTACGCGAGGAATGATGTTGGTGAAACAATGATGACCTTATATTTTGAAGCTGCAATTTCGATGAGGCTTTGGTTATTGTCTTCTTCAGAATTGGCACCGATCTTGTTGATGATGAGGTCGTAGTAAATTGCTTCGTGCGGAATGAACATAAATGCAAAGTCCATTGTTGATTCATTTGGTTTAATATATTTTGACGTTTCCTTGATGCGATTTTTAAGGTCGTTGAGAAAGAGTTTTTCCAAGCGATCACGCTCGGCAGGTTCGCGCGCTTCGACGACACGATTGTAGTTTTCCAGCGAGAACTTTGAGTCGACAGGAATGATTTTGTCTTTAACATAAATCGCACAGTCAACGATGAGACCGTCTGCAAATGTGTGCTGCATTTTGTATGATCCCGGCGGCAAGATGTTTTTGAGCAACGTTTCCAAATAGTATTCACCGAGAATGCCGCGCTGCTTTGGGTTCTTCAAAATATTTTGGAGTTCATCGAGCTGGTCGGCAAAAGACACAACTTGTTTGTTGGTTTCGTCGAGGCGAGTGAGTCGTTCGGTGATGTCAGTTATGATCGTTCGTGATTCACGACTTTGGTGCATCATACTTTCGCGAACGGATCGTTCATTGTCTCCGAGGCGCGAATCCATCGTGCGGCGAAGTTCATTGATTTGCTCGAGTAATAGGGGAAGGCCGCCGTCTTGCGTCGGTTGCTGGTTTTGATTCCGCAGAAAAAGAAAGGTAATTATGATACCGGCGAGGAGGGCGATGATGATCCAAAGTATTGTCATGCGGTTATTTTACCACAATTGAATAGAGGAGCTTTGTCATTGGATCGAGGTCCGGACCATAGACAATAGTGCCGCCAAGTCCGCCGGTAATAGTAATAAGGAGTAACCCGACAAGGGCTAGGACAACTAAAATCCAGCGTTGATTGAGAAAAGCAAAGCGGTGTGCGATTTTTTGCCATTCTACAGTTGGTGTTGGATATTTTTCAATTACCCAACTTAAGATAGAAATGAAAGCCAAGATGCCGGCAACGACAACAAAAGCTCCGGCAACTACTGAGTGAGCTTCGACTAGTTTGAGTATTGCTTGATCTGCCTTTGCTTCGACTGCATGTTCAGCCGCTTCACCGCTTGCAAGCGTTATCCATCCGGAGATAAAACCGACAAATGCCAAAAATCTTTTGCCATTGCGGAGCGTCGGAAACTTCACATCAAGGCAGAGAATTTCCATTGCTGCATAAACAATAAAAATACCAATCGGTAGGTGCACTAAAATAGGGTGAATGTTCATGATTGGATTATAGCATCGGTAGTCGCATACTTTTTGCATGAAAAAGGGGAAACAGTGCTGGCTGCTCAAAATTCTGTCTTAAGGAAAAATTAAGGTGGTCGTTCTTAGATATACAGCCGTCCAGCTATATATCTAGTATATAGATCAGCTATTTCAATTTTCATGCACCTCATGAATACCTATTAATTTGTGTATACTTAATTTCTATGAAAAGTTTCAAGGATCGCGTCTTCGTAATCGTCTCCTCAATCCCGAAAGGCAAAACAATGACCTACAAACAGGTCGCCACAAAAGCCGGCAATCCAAATGCTGCCAGGGCAGTCGGCGCTTATATGAGTAAAAACACCGACAAAACTATTCCATGTCACAGAGTTGTTCGCTCAGACGGGAAAATGGGCGGCTACAATGGTTTGCAGGGCAAAAAGACCGGTCCAAATGCCAAGTTTGCCTTGCTCAAAAATGAAGGCGTCACTTTCTAAAAATATGGTATAAATAACACCGATGAAAAAAGATTTCTACGAAACTCTCGGCGTTGCAAAAGGCGCCTCAAAAGACGAGATCAAAAAAGCCTTCCACAAGATGGCGCATAAATACCATCCCGACAAAAAAGACGGGAATGCAGATAAATTCAAAGAGGTAAACGAAGCCTATCAGACACTTTCCGATGATAAAAAACGCCAGCAGTACGATACGTATGGTCAGACATTTGATGGCGCCGGTGGACCTGGACCAGGTGGCTTCGGTGGTTTCGGCGGACAAGGCTTCGGTGGCTTCGATAGCCAGCAATTCGACTTCGGCGATATTGGTGACATTTTCTCCGAATTTTTCGGTGGTGGCGGTGGTGGACGAAGTGGTGGCGGTAAACCCCGCGGCAGCGATATTTCTACTGAGATCACTATTCCATTTACCGAATCGATTTTCGGCTCTACTCGAATGCTCGTCATCAACAAAACATCTACTTGCGATACCTGCAAAGGTAAAGGCGCAAAACCGGGAACTGACACGATTACTTGTGACCGCTGCAACGGCAATGGCCAAGTTCGCGAGGTTAAACGCTCGATCCTCGGTTCATTCACGACTGTTCAAGAATGTTCGAAATGTCACGGTTCCGGAAAAATTCCGAAAGAACCATGTACAACATGTAAAGGCTCTGGAGTCCACCGAAAAGAAGAACGCATCGACCTCAACATTCCGGCCGGCATTGAGAACGGCCAAATGATACAACTCCGCGGCATGGGCGAAGCCGCTTCACACGGCACGACCGGCGACCTTTATGTAAAAGTGCGCGTTGAGCGACACAAGACAATTACTCGCGAAGGTGCAAATCTCCGCAGTACGCTTTCTATTAGTCTCACTGATGCATTGCTTGGAGCAACGCACAAAGTCGAAACACTCGATGGTATTGTAGATCTCACTATTCCAGCCGGCGCGACATTCGGCGAAATTCTCCGGATAAAAAATAAAGGTGTCCCGACAGGCAAATCAAGCCGCGGTGATTTCCTCGTCCATCTTGATATTGAACTCCCAAAGAAACTTTCCGGCAAAGCTAAAAAGATTGTTGAAGAATTGAGAGAAGAGGGAATCTAGACTATACTAAAACCATGAAAAAAATCTTCACAGGCATCAGACCAACAGCTACCCTCACCATCGCAAATTTGATCGGCGCGGCATTTCCGTTACTCGATTTGCAGAAGAATACTAAAGATGCGGAAATTATGGTTTTCGTGGCGACGATGCATGCGCTCACTGATCATGAAGTCGGACAGCTCGGCGTGCACGATGTTGTCAAAGACTATCTCGCACTTGGACTAGACCCTGAGAAAGTTACTATTTTTGATCAGCGCAGTATTCGCAAAGAAGTTGCACTCATGACACTCTACCTCGAGCGACACATGACAGTCGCTCGTGTTTGTCGTGTCCCGACACTCAAAGATAAATTGAAGGATGGCCAGAACCCTGAAAATGCCACAATGCTCCTCGCTGCGTATCCGATCATGATGGCGGCTGACATTCTCTTGCAGGATGCAAATGCTGTTCCGGTTGGAAAGGATCAGTTTAGTCACATGGAAGCAGCACGTGAACTTGCTGATGCTTTCAATGAAAAATACGGCAATGGTAAAAATGTGCTCGTTCGACCGGAAACCCTCAACCGTGATGAGCCAATCAATATCTTGGCGCTCGTCGGAGAAGGCAAGATGTCAAAATCAAAACCTGAAGGAGCAATCTTTTTGACTGATGATGCAGAAACTATTACGAAGAAAATGAAAAAAGCCGAAACGGCACTCGAAGGTGAAATGTCTGCCAATCTTGATAGTTTGTTGAAAATTGCAGTAACACTTTCTCCTGATCGAAAAGCTGAGATTGATGCACTCATGGAACGCCATATGTCTGGTGAAAAAGTAATGGGCGACCTCAAAAAACTTATTGGTGAAATAATTATTAACTTCACTACTGCTTTCCAAGAGCGACGTGCACAGATTTCAGATGCATTTGTAGATGAAATTTTGGAAAAGGGCGGGCAGATCGCTAAAAAGAATGCTGATGCTGTTTTGGAGCGAGTAGAAA
>JAGOOL010000003.1 GCA_017992485.1 Minisyncoccota bacterium | reverse complement strand
GCCTCGTATATCTCTGTAAAAAAGGATATCGCAAAGGTAAAGTTAATACACTGCAAGCGATAACGTTTGTCGGTGCGAAGCAAAACAATATTCAACTTGGTAGTGAAAACAGCATGCTATGGTACCTTTTCGAAGGAACCAATCCCCGCTTGCAATTCACTACAGAGGTTCAGAAAGTCAAGCTTGTATTCAAAGATCGAGCTGCAGATGGCTTCAATGCTACCGTCATTGGGACAATTTACTGGAAAACAGTGAGTGCTACCGCGGCGGCAGATCACGGTAGCCAAGCAGTGCATGTAAATGTTGTTGCTGGAAGACTTTGGGATTATATCTCAGAATACACATCAGTACACATCGGTAAGAAAACATCAAAAGAGGTTGATACCAACAAAGATGACATTCTTAACGATATTGCAAATGATGTCATAACTAAAATTTCATCCCTTGAAGGATATAAAACATCTGACAAGGTGATTGCAAGTTTAGGCATCATGGTTACAGCATTAAATATTGCTGATATCCAAATCGAATCTAAGTATGATGATTTTGCACCGTTAGTAGCACAAGCAGAAATGACGGGACAAGCTAGTCTTGTTAAAACCGAAAAGACTGCACTGGCTATTCTGGAAATTGATAAAATCCTCAAGGACCCTAAAGAATCATCAAGATTCGTTCAACGACAGAACGGTGATGTTTCTACCGAAGAAAAAATCATTTCAATCAACGATGAGGATGGTGCACTCACTGCAGCAGCCGCAATTCTTGGAATTGCCAGCAACAACGAAAACATGGTTGAAATGATTGAACAATCAGGCCTGTTAAAAAAAGGTTTCCTCAGCAGCAAGAAGAAAGGTTCTAGCAGTAGTAGTTCATCTTTAGACAAGGACGACAAAAGTAAAAAGTAAATAATACGGTTTGTTTAATGCAAAGAGCTTCAAGATATAATCTTGAAGCTCTTTTTTGTTGGGTAATTATTCGGAATATTTTTTCTGTAAACCTAGAATGGATTACAGCTGTTAGGATCAGCCATACCCCAGCTAGCACAGACGAGCTGCATAATGCCACCCGCTGCTACCATGATAAACATACCGACAACTCCCCAAAGTATATGCTGTCCACCGAGTTTACGTGCGTCGCTACTTTCGGCATTCTTGATGAACTCAAAGATACCATAAAGGAAAATGACGAGGGTTATCGCAAATCCGAGTTTTATGACCGGATTAAGGATAACTACTTCGACCTTGAGAATGAAATTCTTAAGGACGGAGAGGTCTGCCGCCGCCGATGCAACGTTTGGTAACCAGTACTGAAGCATAGACTTATAGTGAATGACTTATTAACAAGGATCGAAACCTGCAGGACAAGGCAAATCGAGGGCACTATCAGCACCAACACCAGTAGTGTTAGCAATGAAGTTGACGAGACCCCAAACTGCAACGATAGCAAAGAGACCGATTACGCCGTAGAGAATAAGGCGTTGCGCATTTGCCTTTTGTTCTTCGTTGTTTGCGATAACGTATTTAACGATACCGAAGATGAAGACCAAAATACCGATAGCAGAGAGAAGCTGCGTACCCATGTCGACATAGTCGAGAGCTTTAATGAGAACAGATTCACCGTCCTCAGTAGTCCGAGCAAATGCCATGCCAGGGAGTAAAAACATTGAAACGTATAATGCGAATTTTTTCATAATATATTTTTGAACAAGTCGACCACAATTTATAAATAATGTAGCGGCCAGACCGCCGACAAGACTATTATATCACCCATAAAGCTTTATATACTGAGAGTTTGCGAATTAGAACTGTGGAAAAGCCGTGCCAATCCCGACCGTGTTTGCGAGCAGAATAACGAGGCCCCAAACGGAGACCATTGCAAATAAACCAAATATACCGTAAATCATAAACCATCGGCCTTCTTCTCTGTCATCTGAACCATCTCCGGCAATAACGTACTTAACGACACCGTAGACAAAGACCATCACAGCAAGACTCATCAGAAGCGGGATGATTGATTTAGCAATCAGGCAGCCGGCATAATCCATCATGCCGCCGATTGTATCAAAATTTTTATCACACGAAATCGGAATTGGATCACGATTAGCAAAACCGGTGACACGGTCTTGATAGCCTGCACTCGTTGTAGTAGGAGCAGTCCCGGTTGCACCATAGCTGGCGCTTGGTGTATAGGTACCTGTTGTCGGGTCATATATCACACTCGAATCATATGAGCCGGTGCTATTGAAAATAGTTGTGCCGCCGTAGTCGGTAGTCGAGGTATAGTCGGTGCCGGCAGTATAATCTGTATTGGAATTGTAGTTTGTATTACTACTCGATGTTGCTGGGGCATTCGGATCAAAAAATAAACCTCCAGACTGCGCCCCGGTTGATAGAGGAGCAAAAGCAAGGGCACATATGGTAATTCCCACAACAATGAGTGATACTACCTTATTTTTTCTGCTGTGTTTTTTTAAATAATGCATACTTATATTTATCTCAAACCCTACCTTTACTCCTTACTATTTACATCAAACTTGTAACCGTACCTTGAATTGCCTTCGCAATGATTTCTGCACCAAGAATAATAGCCGCGCCGATTACTGCGTAGAGAAGCGTTTGTTTTGCCTCGCCGATTTTTTTGATATCGCCTTTTGCTGTTACGAAAAGATAACCGGTGTAAATCAGCATAATAGCGATAATCGGCGTAGCAATAAGCATAACGATTTCAAGGAGAGCGACGATTAAATCAGGAAGATTATCAAATCCTCTAACAGGATTTGGTATCACAAAATTGATTTCACTAATTCCCTCACCTTCTCCAGTGTCGATAACTGCGCCTGGACCCGTATCTAAACCTGCACCTGGACCCGTATCGATAGCGGTTGGGTCAACGGGTGCGCCTGCTGTAAAACTACCTGTATAAAGAGAGGTGCTTGTTGCAGCATTGTCCACCTGGTACGTGTAACTTGTTCCACTCACTGCGATAATATCAGCGTACGAAAAAGCACCGCCAGCTACTGTTATTACACTTGATGGATGAGAGCTTAGGCCATCCGTCTGAGTGATCACAATATAGACTTCGTTTACTCCGCTGAAGCCAGTACCTTCAAAAACCACACCTTCAGCAGCATTTGTCACCGTCACGGAACCAAGAGCGAGCGCAGGGTTTGCCGAACCAAAAAATAGTACTCCGACAAGAGCAAGTGACATCAGTGATGCGATAAAGGTTTTTTTCATAGTGTTACTTCAATTATATAGTACTTATTTAGTGCATAGGCGGGTTAGGCGCCGATAATTGGGGAAAACAATTCCGTATCATAGCCAAATGTTTCAAGGATGATTTTGACGATAACCCAGGCTGCCAGACAAAAGAATATTCCCCAGAGAAGTTTACCAAACATCTTCTTAGCCTTTGTTCTCTTTGACGCATCGCTGCCGCTTGTCATATAGAGAAAGCCGCCGTACACAAAGACAACAATCGCAATTGGTAAAATTGCATAGTTCAAAATGAAATTAACAACTGCGTTGATTACACCGAGCACTTCATTAAAGCCGCACGGGCTTTCTGGTGTTCCATCGCACGGAATAAGGTCTGAGGCAAAAGCCATTTTGCTGCCAAAGAGTGCAGTCGCCATAAAAATAAATACTAATGTTGACAATGCATATTTTCTCAGAGTAAGTTTGGTAATTTTCATAGTATATCTTGCATTAATTATTATCTAGCCTTGAGATACGCTGTCATTTTTCTAATAGCATCGGCAACTGCTTCACCCGATGTTGATTTTCCAGATTGCACATCGCCAACCATTGCTCGCCAAACATCGCTCGTAAATGTTGTATTTGGATCTATCCAGGTCTTGCCAACGAGCGCGGACTGGTAGAGCACAGGCGCGTAGATGTTTGATGGATCATTTGGAACTGAATCACGTCGTACTGGGCCAACAGTAAGACCCGCCTTCTGCAAACCAGTGAGAAAGATAGTATTTTTGGGACCATATACCATGTCGCCAGTGACGTAATATGCCAAACCGAGATTTTTGCTTTGCTTTGAGACAGCTACACCATAGAGAGAGCCTACTGTTGTTTTACTGCTATTGAAATCTGCCTGTGGAGGGAATGCCATATCAAAATTGAGGTTTGGATTTGCTCGACGAATCGTTGCGAGTTCACTACCTGAACCGAAATAGTATGCCAAGTCTCCTGCGAGGAATTGATCGTAGTCACTCGCAAATGATTTATTCCAGTTATAGACTCCTTGTTTTGTCGGATTTGCGAACTGTGTATAAAAATCGAGAGCAGCGACAGCGGGTCGGATTTTGCTGTTGTCCGGATTTCTACCAAGATCAATAACAAGTTCTTTATCAGCATTGACGTGCGTAATCGGATCGCCGGCTTGCAAAAAGAGCATTGAGAGAATATCTTTCGCATGACGGATGTTGGTATATTCACCGAGAGCAAAGGCGCTTCTCTCTACTTGATAGTCATTGGTTACAACAGCGATTTTTTTTGTTACCTCGGGGAACTCCTTCCATTCCTTTGGTGGTGTCGCCATACCTGCGCTCGCAAAAATATCCTTGTTCCAGTAACCGACGAGTGGATCATAGAAAAGTGGGAATGCGAGAATGCCGGTTGGTGTTAGGTACGCTTTGGCGACATCCATGTAACTAGACGTGTAGTTTTGAATTGGGTAATTTTTGTATGGAATTTCATACATTTTATCGCGCTGCTTCCAGAGAATTTCAGGTGTGACCATAAAAATGTCCGGTCCGACAGCTGATGCAAATGCCGCAACTAATTCACTTTCATAGGTGGCTGGGTTTTTCTCGACATAGTTGATTTTGATGCCGTCTGTTTGAACAGCAGCAGCAACAAAAAATGATTCCATGATTCGACGATTGACTGTACCCCACATGAGAACGGTTCCTGCTGGCCCCGATGTCTTGGAAGAAGATGAACCAATGTTGATGTATCCTGCAAAAACCGCAACTCCAAAAACAATAAAGAAACCAAAGATGACGAGTAAGATTGTTTGGAAGCTAATTTTCATGAATAAATGTACGTGTTGGGGCGATTATAATGTAAAAATTATACCATAATGGTGCGCTCCTGCCTCTATCGTTTTTGTCTTTTTAAATGAAGCGTCTTCGAAAAGTGTTTGTGCTGCGCCTGCATTAATAACGTGCGCCGGCGCCGGACCCATACCAGAGAATGATTCGCTCCATTCGATGAGCAAAACTCTACCACCCGGCTTGAGAATTCTTTTAACTTCGTCGACAAAGCCTTTTTTGTCTTCTACCTGGAAAAGGACGTTTGAAGCGATAACAACATCAATCTGTTTATCGTGAATTTTAGTCCCGCCACGTTTTTCAATATTTCCCCAAATGTAATCGATATTATTGAGTCCTTCCTTTTTAGCAAGCTCTTCAATGTGCTGGAGGAGTTCGCGCTGCACTTCAACTGAGTAAACTCTGCCTTCGCCACCTTTAATCTTTTTTGCTGCGGCAATAGTATAAAAACCTGTACCCGAGCCGAGATCGGCAACGATCAAGTTTCTAGTAAGTTCTAGCGCTTCGATATTTTTTGCGGGATCACTAAACATGTATGTGCTTTATTGTACCAAATTAAAAAACAATAGATATCCACCGAGGGGCTCCGCAGCGCGACTGGCGCGAGGACCGAGGAAAAAATCAGTAGATTTTTTCCGTACCCGAGTGGGGTATCTATTGTTTTTTAATTGGTTACATTAGTGCAAGAGATGCAATCTGATCGCCAGGGCGAAGCTTCATGATTGAGACGCCTTGTGTCTGACGACCGAGCGATGGAACTGATTCGAGGCTTGTGCGAATAATCTGGCCTTTCTTTGAGACTGCAATCAATTCTTCCTCATCGCGGACGAGACGACCAATGATGACTTTACCTGTCTTTGGAGTAACTTTAGCTGTTTTGATACCTGAACCACCACGCTTCTGAGTTTTGTATTCTTTGATATGTGTTTTCTTGCCGAGGCCGTTTTCAGTCATTGTCAGGAATGCTGCCTTGCTGCCTTCTTTTTCTTCGCCCTTCTGAATCACACCGACGCCGATGATAATATCACCTTTGCCTACTTTGATTGCGCGGACACCGCCGGCAGTGCGACCCATTTCGCGAATATCTGTTTCTTTGAAGCGGATTGATTGTCCTGCTGCAGTTCCGAGAATAACATCGTCACCTTTTTCAACCATCACCGCAGTTTTGAGCGCATCACCTTTGTCGAGACGAATTGCAATGATGCCGCTTCGGCGAACGTCTTTGAAGCTTGCTGCAGACATTTTCTTGGCTGTGCCGTTTTCAGTCATAAGCATGAGTGATTGTGTCTTTTCTTTATCGCCTTTTGGAATCGGGAGAATTGATTGGACGGATTCACCATCGGCAAGTGTCAGGAAATTCATGATTGACTTACCTTTTGTGGCACGTTTTCCTTCCGGAATATCGTACATTTTGATCTGGTAGGCTTTACCGGTATTTGTGAAGAAAAGAAGATCGTTGTGCGTGTTCGTCGAAAGTAGCATTGTCACAAAGTCTTCTTCCTTTGTTTCAATATCGATCACACCAACGCCACCACGCTTCTGGGCGCGGTATTCGCTCGGATCAGTGCGCTTGATGTAACCGCCGGCTGTGTAGACGAGCAGGCTTTCCTTTTCCGGAATGAGATCTTCTTCATTGATAGCTTTGACACCGCCTTTGATGATGCGACTTCGGCGATCATCTGCGTATTTCTCTCGAATTTCTTTGAGCTCAGTGGCAATAACACCAAAGATTTTCTTTTCGCTCTTGAGCAATGTTTCGAGTTCTTCGATGAGTTCCTGCTTTTCTTTGAGTTCTGTTTCAACAGCTTTGCGTTCGAGACCGGCGAGTTTTTGAAGACGCATTTCCAAAATAGCATCAGCCTGAAGATCACTAAATTTGAAAGCCTTGATCAAATTGACCTTCGCAACAGCAGCATCTTTTGATTCACGAATAGTTGTAATGACCTTGTCGATATGATCGAGCGCTTTTTTGAGACCGAGCAAAATGTGTTCGCGGTCCTTTGCCTTTTGGAGATCAAACGCTGTGCGGCGGCGAACAACAACGACACGGTGATCGATGAATTCTTCGAGAATTGATTTGAGTGAAAGTGTTTGTGGGACACCATCAACGAGTGCAACCATGTTGAAGTTGAAATTGAGCTCAAGCTGTGTGTGTTTGTAAATATAGTTGAGAACTTTTTGTGGATGAATACCGGATTTGAGATCGATAGCGATACGAATGTCTTTTGTTGATTCATCGCGGAGGCCTTTGATGCCTTCAAGTTTCTTTTCTTGAACAAGTTCTGCAATTGATGAAATGAGATCGGATTTATTTACGCGATACGGAATAGACGTAATGATAATCTGGAATGTACCACTCTTGTGTTCAACGATTTCAGCTTCACCGCGAGTAACGATACCGCCGCGACCTGTTGAATATGCATGAACGAGGTCAGCTTGGCCGTAAATGAGTCCGCCTGTTGGGAAATCAGGACCTTTGACGTACTGCATGAGTTCTTCTGTTGTCGCATCGCCATTTTCAATGAGGTGGAGTGTTGCATCGAGCACTTCGCCGATATTATGCGGTGGAATGTTTGTCGCCATACCAACGGCAATACCGAGAATACCGTTCAAAAGAAGCGCTGGGACTGCAGTTGGGAGAACAGTCGGCTCTTTGCGAGTCGCATCGTAGTTTTGTTTCCAGTCAACAGTGTCTTTTTCAAGATCGCGGAGCATTTCGCCGGCGAGCTTGGACATTTTGGCTTCGGTATAACGCATCGCCGCCGCATTGTCGCCGTCGATCGAACCGAAGTTACCCTGACCAACAACGAGCGGATAACGCAAAGAAAAAGGCTGCGCCATGTTGACCATCGCGTCATAAACAGAAGCATCGCCGTGCGGGTGGTATTTACCGAGCACATCACCCACCACGAGCGCAGATTTACGGAATTTTGCACTCGCACCGAGTCCGAGTTCGTGCATAGAGTAGAGAATACGGCGATGAACAGGTTTGAGGCCGTCACGGACGTCAGGAAGCGCACGATCGGTAATAACCGACATCGCGTAGTCGATGAACGAGTCCTTCATTTCTTTGACGATTGAGATCGGGATGACGTTTTGGTGCGGTATTGGATTGCTTTCTGTTTCTTTTTTCATGAGTGTAATTAATTACTGAATGCTAGCTGTACGATTTTATGTAAATATTATTGCTCGTTTGTATCTTCTGTCTGATCTCCCAAATTCACAACTCCTCGTTCGTCGATTGTCACAGTTGCTGTTGGTTCCGTATCAGATTGATTCATATTTGTCGGGTCGATTGCGGAAAGTTCTTCTTTTGACCTATCGAGTGCACTACGTACGCTTGCTCCAAATAATGTAAACGGTGACAATGATTCTTTGAAAGATGTTTTTGTTTCAGCAGAGGCATAGTCAAATGAAATTGAGGCTAGCCAGAACACTGCAACCAAGCTCGCGACACCTAATGCGGAAAAAATCGCAATTTGGTCACGAACGTGAGCCGGTCTTTTTTTCAAATTCTCAATAAGTTTTTTCATTTTACATTTTTCTCCTACTCCGCAGCTTGTCCGATACTACTTTGTCTGAGGCGATAGCAACATAATTGTACCATCTTTTCCTTCTAAATCCTTGCGTTTTAAGGTCAATTTATCCATAATTTCGGGCTTGTCGGCGCCGGCTTCTTTGATGAACTGCTTGAGCGTGTCGTCATCGTAGTCAACAGGGACAATAATCATCGGCTCAAGTGTCATAGCGAGCTTGTAGGCGTCTTTAACCGGTAGTTTGCCCTCGAGTGGCAAAATGAGAATATCGGGATGCATCAACAGTTCTTTTGTTTCGTTTGGTAACTGTAATGTGTCTGTTTGACCGAGCACTGCGATCGTCATACCTTCGAGTGTGAGTGAAAAAGCATTTTCGCGACGACCATCTACTTCGGCCATAAAACCGCCGGAAATAAAAATACCTTTAGCTTCATAGCTACCTGGACCATCGACAATGAATGGTTCTCGATCACCATAGACAAGAGTCGACGCGCCGCCCGTTGCAGGATCGCTTGAAGTTGAGATAGCAATATCAGCACCAAACGTTGACGTCTTTTTAGACCAAGGACTTTCTTTGGTTGGAGGATTAATACCGATGACAGTATCGCCGTACTGAAATTTGAGGAATCGCTTGCCGAAATATGTGATAATCATGGCTTTAAGTATAGCATTTTCTATAGGTAAAACCAAGGGAAAAAGGGTGTTGAAATATGGTCAAATGGTGATTTTTGGGCCTTATTTGGCAAGGCCGCATGGTATATTTGATAAATATGGCAATCGGCAAAGCTCCAGTTGGAAATAGTGCGGAAATGCTCAAAAAAATCCACGAAAAATGGGCGGCAAAAAATACATGCACATTAAAGCAAGTTGCAACACAAGCAGTCTTTGGTAATGGTAATCCGAACGCTACTATTGTTTTTATCGGTGAAGCTCCAGGAAAAAACGAAGATCTCGCCGGAGTGCCGTTCGTTGGTGCAGCTGGAAAATTTTTGGATGAAATGTTGTTGTCAGCAAAAATGGATCGCAGCGATGTATACATCACGAACATTGTAAAATATCGTCCGCCAAACAATCGCGACCCTGAACCTGCTGAGATAAAAGCTTGTGCGCCATGGCTACACGAAGAACTTGCTGCGATTTCGCCAAAGCTCATCGTCTTTTTAGGGCGCCATTCGATGAATCACTTCTTTCCTGAAGAAAAAATTTCGGAAGCTCATGGCAAATTACTCATTAAAGAGATCACCGGCTTCCCTACCAAGTACTTTTTCGCGCTCTACCACCCTGCTGCAGCACTTTATAACGGAGGAATGAGAGAAACCCTGATTGCTGATTTTAAGAATGTGCCGAAGGTGGTTGAGAAGATTACAAGAGGAGAACTGAAGTAGAAATAAGGTATTTATTTAAAAAACAATTCCATAGTCTTTTTAAACGATAGTATTTTCGCAAAATAGAAAAAATCAACAAGCTCGCGCGCAACGTATGCAAAGTAGCCATAGATATGAATCGGACCGAGTGACATGAGCGCCCAGTTGCGACCAATCGGGATAATGTACTCTATGTCTTTGGGCTTGTACTGTTTACGATCTTGCTTGCGGATCTTTTTCAAAATATCCTGAGCGACAAATTTGCCGTCACGAATTGCGGTTTGCGCGAGACCGGAATATTTTGTGCCTGCGCCGTCGCCTGCGACATACACATCGTGTACAGAATTATGCATGGAATCATTTGTAGAATTTTCAGCGTTCGCAATTACGGCTTCAAGGTAATCATTTACCTGCACTCGCCTGCGTTCAGTAAACTGCAAACCTTCTGTTTGCTTAAAAAGCGCATTGACCGAAGTTCCGGCTGTCCAAATAACCGTTTTTGTTTTAAGTGACATATCACCCATGAGGATTTTTTCAATATCTTCGGCCATGACTTCACGATTGAGGAAAACGTTGACGCCAAGCTTGCGGAGACGTCGAAGTGCCGCAGCTGAAGCAAACGGATGAGTCGCACCGATGAGCCTGCTACCGCGGTCAATAATGTCGATCGTAATAAATGACGGATCAACAGAGTACTCTTTCGCCAGCTTTCTCATATTACTCACGAGATCACCGGCGACTTCAACACCTGACGGACCGCCGCCGACGATGACGACTTGGAAATGAGAAACCATGTCGCTGGTACTTTTTTCTTTGAACAAATTTTCAATGTGGTTTTTGAGCTCATGCGCTTCGCCGATCGATTTAAAACCAAATGAGTGTTCTTTGAGTCCTGGCAAGTCAAAATAAATTGTCTCACTGCCAATTGCAATAACAAGATAGTCAGCCGAATAGATGTGGCCTTTACTACTTTTAACTTCTTTATTTTTGAGATCAATTGCGACAATGCGATCGACGACAACATCAACTTCTTTCGCAACCATATCAGTCAGTGGCACACATACTTCGTGCGCCGGAGCGCCGGTGACCACCTTGTAGAAAGCCGGGTAGTACTCAAAGTAGGTTTTATCAGAAATGAGGGTAACGTTCACTTCTCCCAAATTGGACAGATGAGCCAGACTATTGGCCGCCGTAATGCCTGCAAAACCACCACCAATTATGAGGACATGTGGTGTCTTTTGGACTTTCTTTACCGACTTTTTGAGGGACATGCAAATAGTGTAGCATTCCCAAGGCTTTTTCCAATGTGTATTGTATACTTTTAGGGATGTTCTATGTGTCACATTCCCGGCACCTACACGTCTTCTCTTATGAACTCCAAAGACCCGAAAAACACTGATTTTATAAAGGCATATGACGATTTCAATGATGACATCTTCAGGTTTATCTACTTGAAGACCAAAAATCGCGATATGGCGCTTGATTTAACCCAGGAAACCTTTACCAAGGTTTGGGAGTATGTCTGTGCCGGAAAAGAGGTTGGCCATATGCGTGGCTTCCTCTATCAGATCGCCCGAAACCTCGTTATTGACCATTACCGCAAGAAAAGCACCAGTTCACTCGAATCACTCTCAGAATCAGGTTTTGACCCTTCTGACGAAGTGAAAGACGAGCCGGACGACTTTGCCGTGAGTGAAGCAATGGAGATCATCGATGCGCTCGATCCAAAATATCGTGAACCGATCACCCTCCGCTACGTCGATGAAATGTCAGTAAAAGAAATCGCACAGTTACTCGGAGAAGCCGAGAACACCATTTCCGTCAGAATCCACAGAGGGCTCGAAAAAATTCGCTCCCAACTTTCCGAAAAATACGAAGATACAATGTAGAGAACTATAGATACAAATATATGAAGCAAATTAAAACAATTTTTAACCAACTGAAAAGTGTACGAATGTCTGCAGAAGAAAAATCACAGATGCGTATTACGCTTGTCTCACTTTCTGAAAATCCAAACCTTGCACCCGCAAGCAAGCCTACAGTTGAACAATACAGAACAAAACGCAGCCCACTCTCTACGTGGAGCTTTGCAAACAGCTTTAGAACAGCCGGTGCTGGTGTCTTTATTCTCTTACTTGCTTCAACAGGTGTTAGTTATGCCGCTGAAAAAACACTTCCGGGCGACTTCCTCTTCCCTGTTAAGGTAAACGTCAACGAAGAGGTGCGTGGAGCACTCACTGTTTCTCATGAAGATAAAATGAACTGGGAAAAGGAACGAGTTGTTCGTCGCGTCGTTGAAACAGAGACACTTCTCAAAACGAACAAGTTTACACTCAAGCGAAAAACAGATGCCGAAGCCGCCCTCAAAACACAAATGGCAACATTTGCCACAGCGGCTGCAGAAACCAGTGTCAAGAACCCTAATGCAGTTATTGCTGCAACCGCAGAACTTGAACCTGAGCTCAAGGTCCACCAAGAAGTTATTGCCAACATCGCCGCAAGTTCGACTTTTGCCGCAACAACAGAAGAAACGGCAACGATTCTTGACACTGTCGCTCTAGGCATCACCGCTGCATCCCAACAGGAAACTGTTGCAATAGATGTTGCTGTAGACAAGAACCCTGATACCCTCGCCGCGCTTACCGATGAAAAAATTTCGGGCGCAATGCTTGCAATCGACACTTCGGAGCCGGAAAAGGCCGAGCAGCAAGAAGCTCAAGAAGCTAAGGAATCTGCAGATGCTTCTACTATTTCAACAATGAGCACTGAAACAGATGCTGCATCTACTACCGACACAAAACCGGTAGATTCGGAACAAACTAAGGAGACTGGAGAAACGACTAGCGATACAAAGAACGAAACCCCCAAAGATCCTACCCTTACTGCAGAGAATCCTATCGGTGATACAAAGGCTGATACAAAAACAGACAGTAAAGCAGAATTGAAAATGGCCCCATCTACTCTTAGTACAACGGTCATGACTGCAGCCGCTCCAGAACCACTTGATCCAAAGGAAGTTCTTGCCGCTGCAAAAATCAAATTACAGCAAGCAAAAGTCCTTCGCGAAAAAGGTGACTTCAAAGCAGCTCTCGTACTCGCACAAGACGCCTACAAAGACATGGTGGCACTCAGAATCCAATCCAAGCTCGCCAAGAAAGCAGCAAAGGAAGGAATCACAAGCGATACTCCAGTAATTGAGAAGAAGATTGAGTCCGAAGCTACTCCTGCGCCTGAAACAAAAAAAGAAGATCCTACAACAACAAATGTTGAAACTAAAGTAGACAATACTCCGACCATCAAGCGATAGTCTTGAGAGTTATGCAGTACTGTCCTCGCTGACGTCCTCCTTTTTCAATAAGAATAAGCTGACAAATACACCCATAGACACAACTCCGGCAAGGAGAAGTATTATTCTTGGTGATAGTATTTTTTTCTTATTGCTATTTTCTTCATGTATGGGCGCAACGGTCGGGTTACTATTCTCCAATTTTGGATACGCATGGAGGTTTTCGATTATGGGAATAAACGGCTCTGTTTCAGGGATATCTACTATTTGATCATCAGGCTCAGTGGTAACTGGCTGAGGATCAATCAACCTTTCAACGACGTCGATTATTTTTGACTCAGACACTTTGGGGGCTATCTCAATCTCTGGAATAAGCAACGGCACGGGCAACGTATTTGGATACATCAAACGGTATCCGGGAATATCCGGTAAACCGATTTTTTTCTTTTCGAGAATAATAAGTCCGCTCGCCAGTAAATACGTTCCCTCTGGAAAAATAAAATGGTAATCCGCGCTTTGTATTTTCCAAAAAGAAATATCTATTTCTGTCTTGCCGCTATTCTTGAGTGAAAAGGTCAGTCCATTGTCGCTAAATTCAATTTTTGGAGGAGTAACAGTTATAGTTGTCCGGCTGGTGACTTTTGGTTCCCTATCATAGATATTTTCATAATAAATAATCTGAACAACATATCTACCTGGATAATTGTAAATATGCATAACCGGATTGGTATTTATTGTGGTGAGGCCTTCGCCGTCGCCAAAATTCCAAACTATATATCCATGTTTTACAGGAACACCGTCTATGCCGATAATTTCTGCCGATAAAGTGATACTTGAATCATACAAAATAGTACCGACTGGAATACCGATTTTGGCTGTTATTGTTTTTTGAGCTTTTGGAGTAGAGGCAGCTCCTCCGCTATTTTGCTGAGTCTCGTTTTCGGTATTTGTAGTATTGTTTCCATTTTCATTTTCATCATCCTGCTCATCGGCAGGATTTTCTTCGTTTGGAGGCGCATTTATAGCTCCTGGTGTAGCAATAGCGGCGACCCATACCGCATCTGCACCGACAAGCGACTCTCCGTCACCATTTGCACCCGACGCTGACGTATATGTCACTTCATTGATAACTGCTCCAGAACTATCTTTGAGAGAAAATGTCTCACCTGAATTTGCCAATGAAAAAACAGAATCAAAAAGTACGCCGCCAAATGTCGGCCAATCGGTCTGAAACGTAGTTGCATTGTCGGCAATAACAGCAAAGCCGTGTGCCGGAATAGTGGTGCTGCCGAGCACAGAGATAAGCGCGTGGTTTGATGTGCCCTCAAATAATTTCCAGCCTGAAATATCGATAGGAACATCGCCGTCATTCACTATTTCAATCCATTCGTGATTAGTATCACTTCCTGGAGGATCGTACATTATTTCGTTTACTGAAAGTGCAGCAAGACTCATTTTTGGTATAAAAACAGCACATGCAAAAAACAATATATGGATGAATATATTTTTCATAGGGTATTGCCATTAGCGGCAGTACCGATTATTACATTAACTACTTAAAATACTCCTCAAGACATCCTCAGGAACTTCTTTAGGGTTTTCTACTGCTGTTTTTGATGAATTCTCTTTATTTTCTGTTGATTTTTGTGGCGGAGAAATTGGTTGTGGTTCAGCAATTGATTGTGACTGAGAAAGTGGTGGCTGAGCAGCAGCAGTATTATTATTTTGCTGCGGGACAACTTTTTGGAGAAGAGCTCGTAGGTCTGCAATTTTTTGTGCATCCGGTGTTCTACTTTTCTTTAGCGAGGAAAGCGAAATGGTTTCGGTTTTTGTCGTTTCTGATTTTACTTTCTCAGTTTTCTTAATCTCATAAGTAACAGTCTCAGGTTTTGAGGACTCCGGCTTCTCTTGTGGAATTTCAATTTTGGGACGTTCAGGTTCAATAGAAAGTTTATTGAGCAAGGTCTGCAAACTTTCCTTCGGACGAACTGGTTCAACATACTCTTTTTGAACGTTTGAACTACGCACCGGCGGACGAACTGTCTGAGCCGAAGGTGAAGCACCGTCCTTGCGCATTACCGCTGAAATTCTATCTATAGGACGAACTGGTGCATTTGGAACAGTATAAGCATTACTACTGCGTGCAGTTCGGTCATGCTGTATCGGTCTATCGGCTTGCATTGGCCGATCTCCCGCAAAAGGCTTCGGAGGCAGCGGGCGCTGGCCGAAAGGAATTTTTGTGCCTTCGCCGCGCGGACTATCTCCCCTGGCACCGTCACTACGATCACCTCGTGCGCTATCACTATCGCGAACGATACGTTCTTTCTTCTCTACCGGCATTGGTTCATGCCACTTGAAAATCGCGGCTTCAACCTCATCTCGCTTGCGCGCATACAGCAATCGTGACGACTCAATAATTTCTTCAGTAAATGAACGGTGTCCGGACGGAATCGGAGCCATTGATACAGCGGAAAATGGCTTCGAGCCAACACCATCAATCATGAGGCGCATGTAATTTTGGAAAAGTCCCAAATTCACAATATCTTCAGCGGTAAATTGCGGCGTAAATTCTTTTTCAAAAATCTCAGAGTCGACAGCGCCGACGCGAAAAACGATCATCGTACCGACGTTACCAAAAACAGCCGCACGAACAGCTTCAGACATTTGTTCAACGTACTGGTGCGCAATATTCAAACTCAAGTTATACTTTCGGGCTTCAGACAAAATATCGGCAAATGAATCTGAGGCAAAAGACTGAAACTCGTCCACGTACAGATAAAATGACGGTAAACGCTTCATCATCTCGCCAGACACATCGGCGCGAGACATGGCAGCGAGGTATATTTTTGTAATCAGCAAGCCACCGAGCAAGTTGGCATTTGATTCACCAATCTGACCTTTTGAGAGGTTGATGAGTAATATTTTCTTGTCATCCATCATTTTACGAATATCGAATGATGACTTTTCTTGACCGATAATATTTCTGATCAAAGGATTCGAGACGAATTGACCAACTTTGTTTTGAATCGAGGCGCCGGCTTCTTGCATGTAGCGATCACCGTATTTAGCAAATTCATCAACCCAAAATGATTTAACGGATGGATCTTTAATATTATCGACGACGGTTTTGCGGTAGTCTTTGTCGGCAAGCATACGGTTGACGCCAAGCAGCGTTGCACCCGGATATTCAAGCAATGCCAAGAGAATGTTGTTGAGAATATATTCCATGCGGGCACTCCACGCATCAACCCAAATCTTTTTGAACGACGACATGAGTCCGGAGGCAATCAGGTGACGTTTGTCTGCACCGACGTCTTCAAGGACGTTGAAAGAAATCGGAAATTCAGTATCAAACGGTGCAAAGTAAACGACATCTTTGATGCGATCTTCAGGAACATATTCGAGGAGTTTTGTTACAGCCGAGCCGTGCGGATCAATGAAAGCCATGCCTTCACCATTCATGATGTCTTGAGCGGCCATGTTTTCGAGCAACGTCGATTTTCCCATACCTGTTTTACCAATAACGTAGACATGACGTGTACGATCCTTGGCCTTAATACCAAAGTTGGCTTTCTTGTTTCGAAAGTCGGTTTGAGCAAAGTATGTGATTTTATCTTGATCGTCCATTTTGAACTAGTATATCATTTTATCTATAAACACTAGGTGAACATTGTCGTCCCGACGCGGTTTTGCATACCTTTTGATGGCAAGGCTACATAGAAAGTGGTTCCCTTTTTTTCAGTAGATATAAACCAGACGGAGCCGCCGATGCCCTCAATCATAGATTTAACCAAATAGAGCCCAAGGCCGTTCCCGTTAGCTTCAAGTGCGCGAATATTGTCGGCACGGTAGAGCTTGGTAAAGATCTTTTCTTTTTCATTGTCCGGAATACCGTAACCGTTGTCAGAGACAGAAATGAGTAATGTGTCTTGTCGAAGTTCGTGCCCCGCGATAATCTCGCCTTTCTTTTTATTTTCAACTTTTACTTTTATCGCGCCTTTGGGTGGCGTATATTTCACCGCATTTGAAACGAGGTTTTGGAAAATAATGGTTAGAATCTTTTTGTCGCCGGTATACTGTGATATTTTTGTCGGAATAGACACATCGACTGACATTTCTTTTTCAGTAATGAGCGGAGCTAGATCAGCAATTACACCGTCGCTGATGTCTTTAATGAAAACTTGTTCGACTTCGACATGTATCGTTCCCATATCAGCACGTGAGACGTTGAGGAGTGCGTTGACGAGGTCGATCATACGCTGATTGCCTTTATAAATTTCAGTTATATATGACTTCTGCTCTCCATTTATCGGACCGGCATCGCCAGAGAGTAACATTTCTGAATACCAATTGACCGAGGATAGTGGTGTCCGTAACTGATGTGAAGCAAGTGAAATAAGTTCGGTCTTGGCTGTGTCGATTTCTTTTTCCGTCGTAATATCACGAAGAATCATAATCGCGCGCACCGGCAAATCACCAACCAAGAAGCTAGCTGTACAGGCGACGGGAACTTTAATCTTTGCTTGATCAACGAGATACAAATCATCAGTAATGCCATAGCTCACAATTGTTTTTTCAGCGACTGCTTTCTTTATCGGCGTTTCTTTTTCGGTCAGCTTAACATTGTTTTTGTAAAATACACCGAGTTTGCTAATCAGTTTTCCAACAGCATCTGCAGGCGCAATGCGGAACAGCGCAGCAGCCGCTTGGTTAATGAGCACAACTTTCATATCGTCATCAACAGCAATAAGTGCTTCACGCATTGATGACAAAATTGCATTGAGCTGCAAAACCTTTTCTTGTGTCTGATGCTCAAGCATCTGAGAATCTTCGAGGACATTGAGCATAGCAATTTTTGTATTTTCGAGTTCTTTGTTTTGTGTCTCAAGGGCAATCTGTGCAGTTTTCATATCGGTAATATCGTCAGAAACACCAATGAATTTGCCATTGTCTCGATCAATTTTTCCAAGCGTATGAATATACCGTCGACCGACATTTTCGGAAGCAAAAGAAATATCAAACGTTATATCGGTTTGGTTTGAGATCAAAGCATCTTCTATTTTTTGAATGAGACTCTTTTGATCACCCGGTGTGAGCATAGAAAATAGTGCTTCCTTGTCCTTTTTTAGAGCAACTGGTTTTTTGAAAATTGTATAGAATGCATCATCCCAATCAGCGCTCTCCCCAGCGAGATCAAAACTCCAGCGAGTAATGTTGGCCAATGTCTGTGTTTCCTGCAGTGTTATGCGGCTTTCAATAAGGTCAATCTCTGCACGTCGCAAGAGTGAGACATCACGAATAAATGCTGCACCACCAAGTACCTTGCTCTTATCATTGATAATAGGTACGAAATGGATCTCGTAGTAAGCAACATTATTTTTAGCGGTTTTTTTCTTACCCGCTGTGCCGACGGATTGTTCTTCAGTTAGCGAAAATTCCTCGCCATCCATGACTCGCTGCCAAATACGCTGGTCGACAAGCACACTTTTCTTTTCTTCATTGCAAATGGGTTTGCCGACAACAAATGTCGTTCCGAATCGCTCAATACCTGCCGTAGAAAATGCCCTATTGGCAAAGAGGAGTGTACTGTTCGTATCAATAACCAAAACCTGGTCCGGCATACTTTCAAATAGCGGCGTGAGTAGCGCGATGTGTGGCGATGCAAATAAAGCTGTTCTAGTCTTTTCCATATATTTTTGTTTTAGGAGCTTTTACAATCTTTTCTGGTTGTACTGCGGTCAGTTCTGCAATTTGGCGCTTAAGTTCAATCATACGTAATTCTCGACCAATCATGAGGTTGTTCAATCGTTCAAGTTCTTTGGTTCGAGTCAGCAGCGCATCGTCCGCACGCTTACGTCCACTGACATCACGGATGAGGCCTTCAACACCGGCAATTGTACCATCAGGAGCCTTAACGATATGTGCATTGAGTGAACAATAAAATAGTGCTCCATTAATACCAACGAGCGTCAGCGGATAGTCTTTGACAATGCCGTTCTTGGCAAGCTCAGCAAGCATACCGTTACGCTCTGTCGGATTTTTATAAAATGATGTTGCGCTTTTTCCGATCAAAGATTCTGGCGGTAAGCCAACATAGTTTTTGACCGACGGACTCACTGTAGTTATCATACCGTCTTTGTTTGTTCGATAGTACACATCTTGCAGTGACTCGAAGATGCTTCGGTATTTTTCCTCACTCAACTTCAGGTTGCGTGTAATATTTTCAGCAAGCACAATCGCACTTTTTCTAGACCAGCTAAGCGCAAATAAAATACCGAACATGAGAACAGCAATAGAAATACCCGACATCAAGATAACAGCTGGCATGCGTCGCGCTGTTGCGACAACTAGTACTCTATTGTCGGCCGCGGCAATCAGTGACCACGGATAGAGACCTATTTTAAATTGTTCTTCACCTACGTACGTGTGCTCATTTTTAATAAATGGCTCCGAATTGGTTTCGTAGAGTGCATAGGTAGGATCGACTGTATCAAAAACACGGAAATCAATAAAACTAAATAAGCTATTTTCTGCGAACAGTCTATTGAGTGCAGTCGCTGTATCAAATACCATATATACATACGAGTCTTTACCTTTCATTGGTACTAAAATAACGTAACCAGCTTCTTTGTCTCGAAGCTTGAGAAATAGTGGCTCAGTACTCTTGAGGTTCGAATGGAGTTTAGTCGCATTTTTTAGATCAACTTCTTGGAGATTTGTTGAACCGGGAACGACAGCATATCGATAGAAGCGTCGTAGTGTTTGACTGGGGCCACTCGTTGCATAGATGCCGACCTCGCGTGCGCCCGGATATCGTGCACTGAGATCAAGTGATGCTAGATACGCGTCGAGCTCACCCTTGGTGGCGTCAATTGAAATACTTTTTGACATTGTTACCGGAAGATCGATTGTGTGATTGAGGCGACTAACGACAACCGATCGCAACTCCTGAACAATGAGGTTAAACCGAACCTCACCTTCTTTATACAAGACCGTCTTTACGACGGAAAAAGACATAATTGTTCCGACAAGCGTAATAACAAAAAAAGCAAAAGCAATTGGAGCTGCCCTTACGATACTATATGTTTTTTTGAGGAAGGAACGAAGTTGCATAGCCGGTAATTGTGGCTATCGCTTCACTTTAATAGTGGCTCCGGCTTCGGCGCTCGGTGCGAGTACAGTTATTCTGCCGTATGTATCTTTGGAAATTTTGTAACCAGTACCATTTACAGATGAACCAGTCGGATCGTTTGGTAATGCAACTAAATACTTTTCATTTGTTGTGAGCACACTAAGATCAACGTAGCCGACACAGCTCGTTGCTCCTGTCTTACAGATTTCAGTCGGGGTTGTCGTAATTGCTGACGGTAAAGCACCGTTGTTATCGATAGAATACTGATAGACACCATTGACGAGCGTATTGATGTCGATGCGGCGCTGTGCATTTTTTGTTTCAGAAAGTTGTTTACCTGGGTTAATGGCAATAATAATAATGCCTGCGAGAATAGCGATAGCAGCAACAACCAGAAGTATTTCCAACAGTGTAAAGCCTTTATTGCCCATATAGTTTGTACGTGGTATTTGCTGCATATAATTACTTTTTATTATACCCTAGTAAGGTTAATTTACAATACTTCTCGCCAAGAAATGATCAGGATTTCAGGATTGATGCCATCTATCTCTACAAGAACCTTTTTTGTAGCGTCGCCGGACTTACCAATACCTGTAATATTCCGTCGATTCCCCCCAAGCTCAACTACTTCATACGTACACGTTCCGGCCGCATTCGACGAAGAACCACTACCGACGTATGTTGTTACATTGCGAATCTCCTGGAGACCAAGTTCTGCACATTGATCCGCCAAGAGTTTTGATTGGTAGGCGTGCTGTATCGAAATAGTATTTTTACTGGACTGAATTCCTTTATTGAGAAAACTCACAGCGAAGGCCGCGCCGACTGCACCGACAATGAGCACAGCCATGAGCGTAGCAAAGCCTTTTTGATTGTGTTGTGTCATTTTTTTCATATTACCTGAGCGATGCCCCACTGCTAAACGTTTTCGAATAATCATATCTCCCCGACGTATCTGCGCTTGAAACGGTAAATGAATAGTTGAGGAAACCTTTTTCGGATGCGCCGAAATACTTAAATTTGAGGTTACTGATGACAATGTTGTTGGTAGTCAGTGCAATCTTTGCTCCATTGTCTGTTTGATTATATAAAATACCGTCCACAAGAGAGATAACAACATTTGACTCTTTGTTATTGTTGACGACGGTGACAGAGAGAACATCAGATTCTTTGTACATTTCGGGCTGAAAAACTTGACTGGCATTCTGAATATGACGATCGATTGTGTATGCAATCAGCGTACCCTCTTCTTCAACAGCCTGCATAACTCGGCCCTTGTTCTTTACTTCGTAGATAGTTGTGAGTACAGATGATGCCGCAAAAATAACGAGCCCGCTAATCGAAACGTAGAGTAATATTTCAAGCAAGGTCATCCCGTGCTGCTGGTGTAATCGGCTACGCATCATATACCAGGATCGATAATGAGTAATTTATTGAGCTTTGAGTAGAAGATCAGTCCGTCATCTTCCATGTAGCCGATAGACGAACCGACGCCGACACCATAGTGAGAACCGTCAAAAATACCACTGAGGTCCATTGAGTCGTAAATTTCTTCGACGCCATCTCCATCGACGGAGACGACTCGGTACTCTTTTTGGCCCTGGTCAGTGTTAACAAATATGTAGGGACTAATCGGAAATGTCTTCGATATTGCCTTGGCTTCGGTAGTATAATCGATAGCACTGAGTTCAAGGACACCAAGCACAGTTCTGTTTAGGTATTGGTCGCCGGTAGAGAAAACGTCATTCATATCATTTCGGCCAACAACCCAGTTTGGCAAACCGGTCGTTCCATGCGCAACAGGATCCATGACATTGTACATACTGCCGCTTGAAATGTTTGTTTTAAATAGATACGCGTCAGATTTGACGTAAACAAGGTAACCACCATGATCAATATCTGCAACCCAAATATCGTAAGGTGGTATCTTGGGAAGATCAAATGAGAGCGCTCCTATTTCTGCCCAAACACTAGGGTCTTCAAGTGGTGAAATCGGCGAGGCAGGAGAACCCGGCTCAAGTGCTGGTGTCATTCTGATAATTCTAATTTTGTCTACATAACCGATAAACATGACCGTTGCGGACTGGTCATCAATCACCATATCTCGTATATACAGCGACAATGGATCACTATCGAGTGATCCTGTATAAGACTGAATATACGTGGGACTATCTGGTTCGCTAGAAATATTAAAAATAGCTACGGGGTTCCAGCGATCACCAAGAACATAGAGGTAGTCGCGCAAGGCAAAAACCTGTTTGGAAACTGGAATATTGTACGTTGCAAGTTCGCTTGTATCCATTAAGTCTTCGCTTGGAGATAGACCGTCGTGGCCGATTTTAATCGTGCTTAGTTCCGGATTGTTGGTCCCTGACGCATTGAGCGCATACACATAGTTAAATGAGTCAGATGGGTCAGATGGTCTGATGGAAATCGTATTGATATCTCGAATCGACAAACTCGCGCTGTCAACAACAGTTGAAGGACAGCCTTTTGTTGTTATCGTTGAAAGATTTTCACTGTCGCTGCCGCCATTGTTTTCCGAGGTAATAACTACGTTGGGATACCCGGTACATGGACTGAGTCCGGAAACCGTCACAGAGTGCGATGTGACCATAGGACTACTGTCGAGTAAAACAGGAGAGAAATCACTGTTGTCAGACCGCACAAGCGAATCGGCAACTATATTGGTTGTCCACGTAACCGTAAAGTAGGTTATGTTGATCGTTGTTGCAACATTGCTGATAACCACCGTCGGCGCCGTTGTTGTAAATTTTCCGTCGGTGCTTGTTCCAGTATTTGATGAAGCGTCTGTTGAATTGACTCGGAAGTGATATAGAGTACTTGAGCTTAGTCCAGTAATCGTAACTGAATGAGACGTTACGCGAGTGACATTATCAATCTCAGTTGTCGTTGTTCCGTACGAAGTAGTCGCACCATAGTTAACAAAACTTGAGGATGCCTCGTTGGTAGTCCACGTTATGACAACACTATCGAGGCCGGGCGTTGCGACAATGTTTGAGATAACCGGCGCTGTCGCGTCAGCAGATGTTGTAAAGGTCGCGTCAACAGAATAAGCCTGTTCTGCTGTTGCGGATACAGATATAACTCTAAAATGGTACGTTGTATTTGAAGCCAAGCTACCAATCGAAACAGAATGACTGAGCACCATAGGCGCAGTATCAGTAACCGATGTCGTTGTTCCGTATGACGCAGTCGTGCCGTATTCTACCCGCGACGTCGACGCCTTGTTTGTCGTCCATGTTATTATCACGCCATTTTCTGATGGACTTGCCACAACGTTTGTAATTGCAAGTGCTGACGTTCTCGTCACCTTTTTTGTTAGTTGCTGCCAGTTTGTCAAAATCGTACTCGATGATATGACACCAGGCGTGCCATCGACGTTTGTCCATTCTACTGTTGAGGTAATATTTCGCTGCGTTGCCCCTTGAGAAGTAACAGTAATATAGCGCTTATATGCACCGATAGACTCTTGTTCGTTTTTGAGAAGCGTCCATCCGGAACCATAGTTGGCGAGAGCATACGTACCGTCTTGAAGAATAGCAAAGTCAGCATCTCTTAGATTTCGCATAATTTCTACACCCTCACTCGCTATTGCAACACCACGACTCGTATCACCCGCACGAATCAGTGCGTGCTCTCCATAGAGCCATGCCGAAACAATACCGAAAACAATGAGCGCCAAAATTGAACCGGCCAAAATAACTTCAATAATAGAAAAGCCGGCCTTATGACTTTTACTGTTTCCCTCTTTTTTATTTTGTCGTAGGTGGAAGTTCATATTTTTCTGTAACGGTACCAAGTGTATTAACCTCAATTATTCTTTCTCCGGCACTGTTCTTGACGGTGATGACAGAAGCCTGGTCGCTGACTGCTGTTAGTATACTAAAATTTATGTCATTGTCTGGCGTGGTGGTGATAACAAGACCTCCAGGAACAACGACGGGTTCATCAAGATCTTTATTTCGGGCTTCGTAGTTTGGGCCTCGGTACAAAACAATGTTTGGAATACCATCAACCGGTTCACCTATCCAAACACCGGCATTGAGATTGTGTGAGCCAAGCTTGGCTTGCAAATTTGCAGTACGGAGTGCTGTTTGAATACTATTTGAACCGTCACTTAAATATTGCTGCGTCAAAACGCTGTTTTGAATCG
>JAGOOL010000034.1 GCA_017992485.1 Minisyncoccota bacterium | reverse complement strand
ACTTTACTACAACGGTAGTGAGATTCTAGACAAGATCGCCAAAGAATTAGTCGATACATTGCTCATTGCTCACTACGAAGAATTGCTAGCCGAGGTGCTGCGGAAGATGCGCCAAGCAGAAGAGCGAAAAGAGGGAAGTGAGGCACTCACACTACATTCCGAATCCAAACAATTAGGAGATATCATTTATAAGATTAAAAATAATCGTCAAACGACGGAGCTATAATGAAAAAAAAGGCTACAAAGAAAACTAAAAAAGCAGTCAAGGTCAGCAAGGCTAAAAAGCCTGCAAAAAAGGCCGTAAAGACTGTTAAGAAAGTTGTAAAAAAATCGGCTACTAAAGCAGCGAAACCAAAAGCTGCCAAGAAGCCGGTTGCCGCAAAAGTTGCGAAAGTCGCAAAGGCTCCGAAGGAGGGCAAACTTTCATCTGCTGAAAAGAAGGGCAAATTGCTCGATACAAAAGCTGATGAAATTATTGCTAAAGGTAGAAAGCGCGGCTTTATTACCTATGACGAAATCTTAAAAGTATTTCCTGATATCGAGAACAACATTATGTTCCTCGATAAGCTCTACGATAAGTTTTCTGTCGCCGGTATCGACGTGCTCGAAGGTGGCAACTTGCTCGATGTCGACGGTATTGATCTTGTTCCAGGTAAAACCGGACGTGAAGCAACTGCATATGACTCAATCCAGATTTATTTGAAGGAAATCGGTCAGTATCCACTCCTCGTTGCAGCAGAAGAACGCGAGCTTGCTCGTCGTATTGAAGCCGGTGACAAGGAAGCGAAAAACTTGCTTGCGCGTGCGAACCTTCGTCTCGTTGTTTCGCTTGCGAAAAAGTATGTCGGACGTTCACCGGACCTGACACTTCTCGACTTGATCCAGGAAGGTAACCTCGGTTTGTTCAAAGCTGTTGAGAAATTCGATTACCACAAGGGTTTCAAATTCTCGACATACGCAACCTGGTGGATTCGTCAGTCTATTACTCGTGCGCTTGCCGATCAATCCCGCACAATTCGTATTCCGGTGCATATGGTGGAAACCATTTCTAAATACAAACAAGTTTCCCGCCGTCTCGCACAGGACCTCGGTCGCGATCCG
The DNA here is from genome assembly GCA_017992485.1 of Minisyncoccota bacterium. GTDB lineage: Bacteria > Patescibacteriota > Minisyncoccia > Phycocordibacterales > UBA9973 > JAGOSA01. Next base: position 5,100 of record JAGOOL010000034.1, on the reverse strand, counting down.
CTTCCGGAAGAAATCGCAACTGAAATGGGAATCGAAGTTGAAAAAGTGCACGTGATTGAAAACATCAACCAGGATACTCGCTCGCTTGAAGCTCCGGTTGGTGATGATGATGAAAAGTCGACACTCGGTGAATTTATTCCTGATGATAAAATTCTTCGCCCAGACCAAGAAACATCTCGCTCAATCTTGCAGGATCAGATTCGCGAAGCCCTCAACGATCTCTCGCCAAAGGAACGCAGAATTTTGGAAATGAGATACGGTTTGCTCGATGGTGTCCAGCACACACTTGAAGAAGTTGGTGCCGAATTCGGCGTCACACGCGAACGTATCCGTCAGATCGAAGCCAAAGTTCACGAGAAGCTTCGCCAGAATGAGAAGGTGGCGAGACTGAGAAATTACTTTGATTAATACGCAATCACGACGCTTCTGCGTTCAAATATAAGTACGCAAAAACTCCCCGGAAGGGGATTTTTTGTTGCTGTTTCTTTATTCTGAATTTTAGGTAGAATTAGCCGTATATGGAATTTTCTAGACCATTCGAGAAGCTCTCAAAATCTGATGCAGTAATTGCAGGTGGTAAGGGCGCATCTCTTGGCGAAATGACTCAAGCTGGCATTCCTGTGCCGGAAGGTTTTGTTGTGCTTTCGACGACGTTTGACACATTTATAAAAAAAGCTGATCTCGTCCAAGAGGTCGAAGCTATTCTCTTAAACGTTGACCACAAAGCAGTACACACCGTCGAAGCTGCTTCAGAAAAAATTCAAGGCCTTATTATGGCAGCTGCAATGCCCGAAGAAATTGCTACGGATATTATTGCTGGCTTCGAAACTCTCGATTCCAAGTTTGTTGCAGTTCGTTCATCTGCCACAGCTGAAGATGGTGCTGACCATGCTTGGGCTGGGCAACTCGATAGTTATCTCAATACTAAAAAAGAAAATGTTCTTGAGCGAGTCAAAGAATGTTGGGCGTCACTCTTTACACCCCGTGCGATTTTTTATCGTTTTGAAAAAGGGTTACATCTGACACAGATTTCAGTTGCTGTTGTTGTTCAAAAAATGATTAACTCAGCAATGTCCGGTATCGCTTTTTCTGTTCATCCTGTGACTGAAGATCACAATCAACTTATTATCGAAGCTGGATTTGGTTTGGGTGAAGCAATCGTTTCCGGACAAATTACTCCTGATAGTTATGTCGTTCAAAAAGAACCAAGGGAAATTATAGATATAGATATTGCGACGCAAGAACGAAAACTTGTTCGTAAAGAAACCGGCGGTAGTGAATGGGCTGCTGTTTCAGAAAATGAAATGGGCAAACAAGTTCTAAATGATGAGCAGATTAAAGAACTTTCAACTATTATTCTTGAAATAGAAAAACACTACGCCTTCCCATGCGATATCGAATGGGCATTTGAAAATGGAATATTCTATATCGTGCAGTCTCGTCCTATCACAACGCTTTCAAAAAAGTCTGAAGGAAAAATAAATAATGAACAAGCGTCTGGTGAATCAAATGTTAATAAACAAACCCCGACAGCAGCTGAATTGCAGCAATACATTGATGCGCAAGAAATGGTCTATCGCGGTAAGCGCACACCAACTATTTTTTCATCAAAAGTAAAAATTCTCGCTTGGACAAAAGGTTATGAGCGAGAGATTGGAGCTGGATACAATACTGTCCTTATTAATTCGCTTGGTGAACAATTTGCAGATCGAGAAGGAGGCAAAGCTATGGACGAGGCTTTGGGTGGCTTAGATATGGCGGATGTGCGTCGTTACATTACAAAAATGGCTGAGCTTAACACTGCACTAGAAATTTCGCAAAATACTGCTCAGTCAGAGGATAATATTCGCGATAATGAAGAGTATTACATAACAGCATTTTCAAATCTTCTCACATACTTTTTTATTGTCAGAAATCTTATTGAACCATTATACGAAACGATGAGTACTGAGGACCAGGAATACATTAATGCATGGAGAAATGATGACTCACTTTTCTCATCAATGGATGCGTACGAAGCAGCGTATAAAAAAACACAAACACAAACACAATCTCAGTCACAAGCACAATTACAAACACCAAATGAATGGAGTTTAGTTTCAAAAGACGGGGAGTTAATACTTGTTGATTCGATTCTTACTTACACTAGGAAAATGATGCCAGTGAATGAAACGACGATTGCTAAAAGTAATGAAATTAAAGGGAGGGTTGCATATCCCGGAATCATTACCGGCAAGGCTCGCGTCGTGCTTAGTCGACAAGAAAGAGATAGTGTTGAAGAAGGAGAAATTATTGTTGCACCGATGACGACTGTCGATTTTATTCAAGCGATGAAAAAGGCGATTGCTTTTGTGACAGACGAAGGTGGTGTGACGTCGCATGCAGCCATCGTTGCGCGCGAAATGAAAAAGCCGTGCATCATCAACACCAAGATCGCAACAAAAATAATCAAGACAGGAGACATGATTGAAGTTGATGCTAATAAGGGAATAGTAACTATTCTGAAATAAGTACATTATCTCGAAATAGGTAATACTAAAAATACCCTTATTTATAAGGGTATTTTATAATTTATCTTTAGAAAATCTTAAGGAAAAATTAAGGTGGTCAGTTTTGGGTATATATCGAGAATTTTTTTAGTCCGCCTTCAACCACAAATCAGTCTTAGCTTTCAGCGTATTGTAATCAACCGCACCAGCAACTTCTTCAACTTCTTTACCATTCATAATGATACGAGAGTTTGGTGTACCGATCGGACCGTGACCGTTGGCTTCAGCGAGAGCTGCTTGCGCTGCAATTTTCGGCAGATATTTTTCGCTTGCGAGACATGTTTCGAAGGCTGCTTTGTCGAGACCGAGATCTTTGGCAATGAGTGGCAAGAGAGAAGGCGAGAGTGAATCGTTTGATGATGTTACTTCGAATATTTTGTCAGCATATTTCCAAAAACCAATTTCACCTTGTTGTTCGAATGCACATTCAGACGCTGCAGATTCGTTGCGAGCACGACTATGGAGTTCATCGATCGGATAGTGTCGAAGTACCCAAGCGATTTGTCCATTGCTTTCATAAACGAGCTTTTGTAGCGTTGGATGAAATTGTTTGCAGTACGGACATTCAAAATCGGTATACTCAACGATAATTATTTTTGCATTTGGGTTGCCGCAAAGGTGTTCGCCCTGTGTGTAGCCTGGGACATTTGGCTGAGTTGCCTGTCCAGCAACGGCAGGCCAGGTGGTTTGGCAAAATGTCGCAAATGTCGTTGAACTATCAGCTGGAACAATCGGACTAATGCCACCGAGCAGGTCAGTTGTGGCAGTTCGCGCTGTCGGTTTGTAAATCATTGCCATCAGAGCACCCACAATCACCAATCCAACTAATAGGGGAACAATATTTCGCTTTTTATGTGTTTCTTCCATCCGATGATTATACCATTCAGTCAAACGGACGCAGCCATTGAGGAAAAGACCCTTTTGTGGTATATTGCATTCGCCCATGGCTATTCAGGAAATCGTATTTTACGGTCTTTCTTTTCTGTCTATTTACGTCCAAATCTTCCTTCTCATTACCTTTATCGAGCGCAGAAAAGAGATCAAATATCGCACCGGTCCAATCGACCTCAAAACCTACCCGTCTGTGACGGTTATTGTGCCTTGCTGGAACGAAGAAAAGACAATCGGCGGCACCATTGATTCACTTCTTGCTCTCGACTATCCAGCTGACAAAGTAAACATTATTCTCGTTGACGACGGTTCAACCGACAATACATGGCATGTGATGCAGCACTATATCGGTCACCCACAAATCACAGCGTATCAAAAAGAGAACGGTGGTAAGCACACTGCCATGAACCTCGGTATTGAAAAAGCGACAACCTCATTCCTCGGCTGTCTTGATGCCGACTCATTTGTCGATCCACAAGCACTCAAGCGCATCATGACGTATTTTGACAATCAAGAAGTCATGGCTGTTGCTCCGGCGATTATCGTTACGAAACCAAAAAACATTATTCAGCGTATTCAAAAGATTGAATACAACTGGGCGATTTATACAAAGAAAATGCTCGGCCTCAATAATGCCATCCACGTTGCGCCCGGACCTTTTTCTATTTTCCGCACGGAAGTTTTTGCTAAAATCGGTAATTTCCGCTCAGCGCACAATACTGAAGACATGGAAATCGCATACCGCATGCAAGCAAACCACATGAAGATCGAACATGCGAACGATGCTTTCGTTTATACGGTTACACCAAACACGATTAAGAAACTCTACAAGCAGCGCCTCCGCTGGATTTATGGTTTCATCCAAAATACGATCGACTACCGCCGTCTCCTTTTCAAAAAAGAGTTCGGCAATTTTGCTTTCTTCACTGTGCCATCAGGTGTCCTTTCTGTGATTTCAGTTTGTTTTATTTTCTTCTTCTCTATCTATAAACTCTTTAACTTTATCGTTGAACAGACAATCAGAATTACAACAGTCGGTATCTCACTCTCGTGGCCTCAGCATGTTTTTGACCCATTCTATTTCAATACACAAGCAATCAATATTATTATTATGACGCTCTATATGACTGTCATTATTGCAATGCTTATTGGTAGCCGCATGGCTGAAGGTCGCCCGAAGTTTTCACTCAACTACCTTTGGTTCTTTGCCATTTATAGCGTTATCGCTCCACTCTGGCTCTTAAAAGCTGTTTATAACACCATATTTGCCAAAAAGACGGCATGGAGGTAAGGTAAGAGTCTATGGATTGGAAAAAATACCTTATTGTCTTTATAATCACACTCGGCGTCTTCGGCACGGCGCTGTATGTTTCAAACACCCTCAACGCCAAGAAACTCAACGAACTCAAGTCTATTGAGGACAAGCTTTCTGTCGATATTTTGTCGTCGGAGGTACAGTACTCGCTCCTCGAAGAGCTTTCATGTAAAGAGGTTACAACCTCTGTGCTCTCAGACGAGCTGTCGTCACTTGCTGATAAAATCGCTTTTACTGAGCAGAATTTTGGATCTGGAAGCGATCAGATCAAACAGCTCAAACAGTCATATTCTTTGCTCGAAATTAAGGACTATTTACTCATGAAAAAGATTAGCGAGCGCTGTG
>JAGOOL010000033.1 GCA_017992485.1 Minisyncoccota bacterium | reverse complement strand
ACGAAACCCAAAGGTTTTTTTGTCTTTATTGAGATGAAGCACAAAAAGGTTGATGCAAAACATACACAGCATACGCATACTCGATTTATTGTTTCGTCTTCCTATGTTTGGCTTAAAGCCGTTGTTGATAAAAGAGAAAAGCCAGCTCGGCGATTTGCGGAATTACTTCCAAAAAATCTGAAGCCGAATATTTTTCCAACAAAACCAAAACTGAAAATCGTGAAATCGAAACGCACGATCAGAAAGTTCTAAAAAATTCCTACCATTGAATCAGTCACTCACGTGACTGGTTTTTTATTTGTATTCACTCAATACAAAAATATTTTGGGCAAAAAAACAGCCCCGTGAGGAGCTTACTGTTCGTACTCTTTACCGTTAATTGTCACCTCTGATGTGGCTGTAGCGTGTGCATTCTCGCCGATAGCGATTGCAACATTTTCAGCACTAACCCGAATATTTCCACCATCAGATGGTGGTCGTCGGTAAATACCATTTTCATCAATGACATAGTTGTAGTTGCCCTGCTGCTCTAATATTCCCCTACTCTTTTTTCCGTAATGGGCCTCACGCAAAGCTTTCATGTCGGCTTTGTTTTTACTGAGGGCTTCTTGCAGTAAGTTTCGGTCTTTGAATTGTTGCATGGGTCCAAAGAGCGTTGATTTTTCAGACCTAGTTTTACCCGGCGATACATCGATGATTGGTCGCGAAACAGTAATTGTTCCATCACCGTCATGTGTTCGGTAACATGGATCATTGCAGTTGTGACAGGCGGTTGTAAGAGTAAGAGCTGCAATCACAAATAAGTAAACATATAGTTTTTTCATAGAGGTTTGTTTCCATTTTTATACCACACATTACACATATTTGCAAACTCGATAACATTTCCAAAAACGTACGCAAATAAAAAACCGATCATTGCTGAACGGTCTTTTATTTTTTTTTGATATGCATTTTACTGCATCTTAGTTACCTATCGCATACCGATGAGGTACTTTCTTGCGTTTTGTGAGAGGTCGACGAAATCGTCAGCGGCTTCTTTAAGTTTCTGTGAAGAAGACTTTCCGAATGCTGCAACTTCAACCTGGATACCAGAGTGTTTCTGGAGGTACTCGACGAGCGGGACGAAGTCACCGTCGCCAGAGAGAATGATCGCTGCATCGATACGGGGCGCTGTGCGCACAGCATCAATTGCAAGACCAACATCCCAGTCTCCTTTCTTAGCACCGCCCGCGAAGATCTGAAGATCCTTTGTACGAGTTTCGATACCCATTTTCTCAAGTGCTTCAAAAAAAGCTTTCTCATCCCCCGCTTCCGAGGTAATGACATACGCGATCGCGCGAACGAGTTTTCGTCCGGCAACTGCGTCTTTAACTACTGCACCGAAATTAACTTTACGGTTGTAGAGGTTGCGTGCGCTATGGTAAATATTTTGAGTATCTATAAAAACGGCTACGCGCTGTTCCTTGTGTTTTATGATTGGCATAAATGTATGTAAAAAAATTATTGTATTAAAAATATCGACCGACTATGTAAAAACGGTTATCCGTCTGACCATTTGGTCACAAAGAGTATAGCACCAAAACAAAACCCGCCATTGGCGAGCAGTGTTGATTATTTAAGTTCGAGGGCTTTCGTCACTTTGGCGAATGCAGACTTATTGTTTCGCTCCAAAAACTTCATGTGAGAGCGTCGATCTGCAACCATTTTGATGAGACCACGGCGGGAATGGTTATCCTGCTTGTGTTTCTTGAGGTGACCTGCGAGACTTTCGATACGTTCAGTCAAAATAGCGATCTGAGCAGGAGAAGAACCGTTGTCCTTGTCGTGCAGCTGTACTTTTTTGATTGCGTTGGCTTTCTTTGTTTTCTTCAACATAGCTCGCATATCATAGCACATTAACAAAAAAAATGCAAGCCCTTATGGAGCTTGCTGGTTTTAGGCTTGTTTGCCGTTAGAGGTGTGTAGTTGGACATGGAAATGGCCAAATTCATCAACGAGGTTGTTGTATTTGGCATTTCTAGCGGATGACTTATTACGAAAGTATCCAATGATAATATCCCACAAGATAATTGTAATAAGGGTTCCGATTGATATAAGCAAAATCGTACTACTCCGTTCTGAGAATTCCCCACTTTTGATCAATGGTTCTTTCAAATTGAGTTGGTTAATGAATAGTAGAATAGCTATTGCTCCACCGACAACAATTCTTAGGGTGAGTTTGACGAATATATCTCCAACCATTTCGATGAGTGTCATTACGGCACCTTTTTCTTCTGTTTTCATAATTTGCGTTTTTTTGACAATACCACTTTATTCCTCTTTTGTACACAGTAGATATAGAGTGAGACGTTAATGTCGCACAATATTTGCTATACTTTCTCTATGTCACCCGGTAGCGATGTCGATATTGAAAAAATGAAACGGCAGTTTCTCGAGTATATTGAAATCGAGAAAGGCAATTCCCTCAAAACAGTCGTTAACTACGATCGCTACCTATCTCGTTTTTTTAAGGAGCAAAAGATAAAAACTGTTGGTGATATCGACGAAGAGTCTATTCGTACATTTCGACTTGAACTCAACCGTGCTCCCGGTATCAAAGTAAAAGGCCAATCGTCCGGCACGATGAAAAAAAATAGTCAGAACTACCACTTGATAGCCCTCCGTGTTTTTCTCAAATTCCTCATGCGTCGCGGTATCGATGCCTTACCTGCGGATCGTATTGAACTCGCAAAAGTTAAAGAACGAAGCCTTGATCTCATAACAGTCAATGAACTTTTCCGCATGATTGAAGCGTCGCGTAAAGTTTCACCCCTTAAATCAGATGGAGCTGGCGCGGTTAGTACAGAAAAAAGTCAGAAAAAAATCGAAGTAAATAAACAAATGGCAGATGAGCGCGCACTTCGCGACCATGCAATTCTTCAATTATTTTTCTCGACAGGTTTGCGTCTCTCGGAACTCTCATCCCTCAATCGTGATCTCGACTTGTCTCGTGATGAATTTTCTATTCGCGGTAAAGGTGAAAAAGTTCGTGTTGTCTTTTTGTCAGACGCTGCCAAAGTTGCGATTCGCGAATATCTAGCAAAAAGAAAAGATATGGACGAAGCGATGTTCATCGAACTCTCGCGCAATAAAGCCAAAGACGGTTCTCGTCGTATCACTCCCCGCTCGATTGAACGCATTGTTCGTGAGATTGCAATAAAAGCCGGTATTTCAAAAAAAGTTACTCCGCACGTTTTGCGCCACTCATTTGCGACTGATCTTTTGTCGAACGGCGCCGATATTCGCTCAGTGCAGATTATGCTTGGTCACGCCAATATTATGACGACACAGATTTATACGCACGTTACCGACAAAGCACTCCGCGATATTCATAAAAAGTTTCATTCAAAGAAAAACTAAACATTCGATGTGTTTTTAGCTAATTGTTAATGATAAATAAATAGAGTACAGTATTTCCATGCGTATTGTCTCATGGAACACCAACGGCCTTCGCGGCACAATTAAAAACGGCATGTGGGAGCCTTTTGTTGCGGCAGTAAAACCTGACATTATTTGTTTGCAAGAAACAAAGTCAGAACCGTCTCAGCTCCCTCTTGAATTTATTGAACAAACAAAAGATTGGCATAGCAGTTACTCATGGAGCAAAGGAAAGAAAGGCTATTCCGGTGTTGCTATTATTTCCAAACAAAAGCCCACCAAAGTTGAAGATGGTTTCGGTCATCCAGAATTTGATGATGAAGGCCGAACACTTGTTGCGTACTTTGATTCACCAGCTGGTGATTTTGTTGTAATCAATTCATACTTCCCCAACGGTGGCGGTGGTCCGATTCGTCTCGAGTACAAACTCGCCTTCTATGATGCTTTTCTTGATTTCGTAAATAAGTTGAGTAAAAAGTATCACGTTATTTTTACCGGTGACGTCAATACCGCCCACAATGAGATAGATCTCGCTCGTCCAAAGGAAAATGAAAAGAATACGGGCTTTCTTCCGGTTGAGCGCGCTTGGATGGATAAACTGGTGAAAAAAGGCTGGATCGATGTGTATCGCCATTTTTTTCCTGATACTGCGGGGGCTTATACATACTGGGATCAAAAAACCGGCGCCCGTGCTCGCAATGTTGGTTGGCGTATCGACTATTTCTTTACGACTGAGGATGTTATTCCGTATATTACACGTACAACAATTCACTCAGATGTGTATGGTAGTGACCACTGTCCCCTGTCGATAGATGTGGATTTCGCAGAAGACAGTGGCTTCGAATAGTTTCCAATAATCTTTGAGATACTTTACAATTTATACACTAGCTTTTTTCTATATCGGGCGTATAGTACTAGTTAAGTTATATTTGATTTAGTATTTTGATTTAGTATGAGTAAATAATCGAAGTCCGCTCTTTTAATGTCTTCCCATATGCATCGTCTTATTACAATGCATAAGACAAATTTTAATCCCAGCTGATTGAACAGCTGGGATTTTTCATTTCCATATATATTCATAAAATTTGAGAATATCTTTTCAATGTTTTGAAAAAAAGTTTATATATAGGATGATGTACATATGAAAACCGACTCAATCGTTCTCGCTGGCGGGTGCTTTTGGTGCCTTGATGCTTTATATAAGCAAGTTGAAGGCGTTATCTCTATAACAAGCGGCTATTCTGGCGGCTCTGTTTTGTCAGGCGGCAAAAAACCAACATATGAAAGTGTCTGTAGTGGAACAACTGGGCACGCCGAGGTAGTAAAGTTAGAATTTGACCCACAAATAGTTTCAATCGAAGTGCTTTTGCATATATTTTTTGAGATTCATGATCCAACAACACTCAATCAGCAAGGTGGTGATGTTGGTACGCAGTATCGATCAGCAATTTTTTATACTACAGATGAGCAAAAACAGCTTGCCCTTAAGATTCGAGATGAAGCGCAGGTAAACTGGAAAAATAATATAGTTACTGAAGTAATTCCCCTTTCAGATTTTTATACTGCCGAAGACTATCATCAAGACTATTATGCCAAAAACCCAAACCAGCCCTACTGTGTAGCAGTTATTTCGCCGAAGCTCGAGAAGTTTCTCAAAAAGCACTAAATCACACTATACTCCGTGTTTCTTTCTGATTTCTTCTAGTTCCTCGCCCTCTTTCTCTTCCTTTGCCTGCTTACCTGCTTCACCCATATCTTTGAGTTCCCTGTCTGTAAGCATATTGAGTTCTATTACTCTGTCTTTTAGATAATCTATATTGTTTTTTGAATCATCTTCAAGGCATTCTTCCAAAAGCGCGTGTAACAACCATCCCATTCTCGGGCTTGGTTTCATGTGTAACTCTTCAATTAAGTATTTTCCATCAATCTTGAGCATTCCAACAGAAGTTGGAGCACGAAGAGCTTCTTCAATCATGGCATGGTACTTACGAAGACGATATGGAGCTTCTTTTTTCTTCATTCCTACTCGATCACATTCACGAACATGCATAAGGTCCCAAATATTTTCTCTACCTACATTCACTATGGTACGACGCACAGCAGAGAGTGTAATTTCTTCTGTATCAGAGAAAAACATATGATATCGAACAAGCTTATATACCTTTTCTGAAATTTCACGTGAAAAGCGAAGGCGTTCCATGATTTTTTTAACCATTCTCGCGCCAATCACTTCGTGGCCATAAAACGTATACTTTCCTTTTCCTCCGGCTTTTGTTCCATCCCATCGACGAGTTCTTGGTTTGCCAATATCATGAAACAAGGCACCCAGCCTTATATCTAAAGGCAAACCTTTCTCTGCTGCGTGACCCAGTGCATGTAGGGTGTGCTCGAAAACATCATATATATGCTCCCCTTTCTGCTCACAACCTACTCCTTCTTCGAGTTCTGGAACTACATATTTATTCAGCCCTAGCTTAACAAGCATGCCAATACCAGCCATTGGTTCTGGTGACATAATGATTTTTATGAATTCATCACGAATCCTTTCATGTGAAATGCCTGCAAGATTGTTAGCATGTTGTGAAATCGCCTCTAAGGTTTCATATGAAACAGCAAAGCCGAGTTCGGATGAAAATCTGATTGCTCGTAAAACGCGCAGGGCGTCTTCTGAGAAGCGTTCACCTGCATCGCCGACTGTTCGTACTACTTTGTCCTCAATGTCTCTTATACCGCCGTATATGTCCTTTAAATGTCCTTTAGATATATCATAGGCCATTGCGTTGATTGTAAAATCTCTTCGTTCCAAATCTTCCTCGATTGTCTCAGAGAATTCAATCACGTCTGG
>JAGOOL010000032.1 GCA_017992485.1 Minisyncoccota bacterium | reverse complement strand
GGAATGTCCTTCTTGCTGCCGAGTTCGCGACCGAGGTAGTCGTAGCGCCCACCACCACAAACAGTAATCGGCTTTTCATCAACGATAGTAATGATTTCAAATACAGTACGCGTGTAGTATGACAAACCACGAACGAGATTTTTGTTGATGCGATATGGGATGTTCATGCCTTCGAGGTATTCAAGCACTTCTTTGAAGTGTTTTTTGCAAGCTGAACAAAGGTAGGTGACAGCATCCGGTGCATTTTCATTGAGCGCAATTGTTTTCTCGTCTTTTGAATCGAGAATACGCATCGGGTTGTTCTTGAGGCGTTCTTTATCTATTGGGCCGAGGTCATTGATGTGCTTTTTATAGTAGTTGGTGAGTTCGCGAATGTAGTGAGCGCGGCATTCTTTGTCGCCGATAGAGTTGATATCAACCATGAGATCGGTTGCACCGGAGTCTTCGAGGATTGCCCACGCAGACTTGATGACGAGCGCATCATTGATCGATTTTTCAGAACCGAGAATATCCATGTCGAACTGATAGAACTGACGGTAACGACCAGCCTGTGGGTTGTCATGGCGAAAAACCGGACCGTAGTGGTACAGCATGATTGGTTGTGGCTCTGACTGCATACCGTGCTCGATGTACGCACGCATAAGGCTTGCAGTTTGCTCCGGGCGCATAGCGATCTTGTCTCCGCTCTTTGTGCGGAAAGCATACATTTCTTTGTCGATAATGTCTGTACCTTCGCCGATAGATGTCGTAAAGATTTCTTCTGATTCGAGAATTGGTGTTTCGATTGGTTTGAAACCGTAGTAGAGAGCAATTTCTTGAGCCTTGTCATAAAATCCCTGCAATGCGAAAAAATCGTCGCCCTGGAGATCTCGCATACCTTTTAATGTCTGAACTTCTTTCTTTGGTCCTGAGTTTTCTTTTTTAGTCATTTGTGAATTGGAATTTACCTGGGAAAATACCAGCGTCTTTGAATGGAACTAGTCTAATAAATGCTCTACCAACAATGAGGTCTTTGGAAAGTGCGCCCCATGCTCGAGAATCGTAACTGGCGTCTCTGTTGTCTCCCATCACGAAGTAATGGCTAGTGTCGAGCGTTGTGGCTTTGGTGTCTGATAGTTTATCTTCGATATATGGCTCTGTGAGAAAGAATCCGTCTGGATTAGCTTCATTTGTAATTTTTACTTTACCACCTTCGATTGCCACTGTTTCGCCAGGGAGGCCGACGATGCGTTTGATAAAGTATTCCTTGGTGTTGTTTGGGAAGTGGAAGATAATGACATCACCGCGTTCAGGTTCATAGAATCGATAGGTGAGTTCGTCGACAATAAGGTACTGACCGTCATCAAATGTCGGAAACATGGAGAGGCCGGAGACGATAAAAGGCTGAGCGACAAAGAGTCTGAACGGCAAAACTATTGCGAGCGAAATGAGACAAAACTTAATTAAATCCCATATAAATGCTCCTTTTTTCTTGTCATTTTCCATTGCTGCAATTGTACAGTAAGCCTGAGGTTGACACAAGGCAATATTTCGTTATATAATGCGAATAATTCATCTAAACAGTTATTTCAAAAAATAAAATCATGGCAAAATTCAAAAAACTCACTCAGATTCAGGTGCAATGGATCTTATTTGGCTCTAAATGGCTAACATTCATTATCGGCTTGACCGCGCTCTATACGCGCAATTTCTATCTCGGAAATACATCTCTTTTTTTATTCATTGTTCTCTGCTATGCAATTACATTGCGTAAAAAAGAAGAATTTCTGGATTTTGGAATAATGATGTACCACAGTGATAACGACTACAGCGATACAGATACTCCATTTGAGGTACTTATCAAGAAAATCACGGGTGCGATGAAAATAATATCATTTTTTTCTTTCGCAGCTATTTTCTTTACTCATTGTGTAATTAGTTTAATGGTGCTTGAAGAAGGGAAATTCTTTACAGCATTTTTTGCTAATCAAACAAGTGCACTGATAACTAGTATCTGGCTTATTCCATTTAAAATGTTTATCGCCGGAGTCGCAGTTGGATTACCAGCCGCACTAGTATATGCAATTGGTTATCTACGTCGTCATATTCGTACTAAACAGTTTCAAAAGCGTCGCTTTCCGTATACTGCCCGTGCGTAACATATTTCTTGGGAAATAGCAGACCTCTTCATTGAGGTCTTTTTTTTATGCTACAATTTGCCCATGTTTTACATCGTTGGCCTCGGCAACCCGGGAGAAGAATACAAAGGCAGCCGTCACAATGCTGGCCGCAGCTTTCTCGAATACGTTGCCAAAAAGCACGATTTTTCTGATTGGAAAGATGATAAGAAAATGAAAGCGCTGACGGCGACGGGTGTTTTGTCCGGTAAAAAGGTTATGCTCATTGCCCCTGAGACATTTATGAATAATTCTGGCAATGCTGTTCGTCCGCTTGAGCTTTCTCCCAAAGCGCTCGAATCTCTCTGTGTTGTGTACGATGATCTCGATTTGCCGATCGGTAAAATGAAAATTTCTTTCAACAGAAGTGCTGGCGGACACAATGGTGTTGCTTCGATTATCAAAGCCGTAAAGTCCGAAGCATTTCCGCGTATCCGCTTGGGTGTTTCGGGAGTGACGGCAAAAGGTGTTGCCAAGAAACCAAGCGGCGAAGATAAGGTAATAAAATTCCTCATGACAAAGTTTCGTGAAAACGATATAACTGAACTTAAAAAAGTGTGGAAGCGTGGAGTGCTTGCGCTTGAAACAATGATTGCAGAGGGGAGAGAGAAAGCGATGACGCTCTATAACGATTAAAAAAACTCCGCGGGTGCGGAGTTATATGTTTTTGTCTTAGGCAGCTAAAAGCTGTTTGCCAAAGTCTAGGCCATTTTGCTGTAAATGTTGAATTCTTTTAGTTACTTTTTCCTCATCCGCGACAAGCTCCCATCTCCTTTTTCCAAGGTCGTTAGGATAATTTGCTTCGGCTTTTTCGTCGTGTAGAGATGTATTAATCTCTTCATTACGATTAATGACCGCCAAGAGATTGAAATAATTTAGTAGACACCGGACGAAAGCAGTTCCTACTGCATTCATGGGAATAGATGTGATGAGCTTTTCGTATGACTTCTTTTGTATGCAATCAAACATTGTGTCGCATAGAGAGCCAAAAGCAGCTAAATCATTTCTATTGCAAACGAATTGTTCGCCATTATTTCCTATTCTTTTTACCAATGTTGTTTCGGTGAACAGTCCGGCCATGATTATTTCAAAATCAATCAACTGATTTTGTATGAATGTTTCAACCCGTATTCCTCCAGTGCGTATCTGGTATTTTAAAATACCAAATAAAAGTATCGGCAAGAAAAGGAACATGGCTATGAAGTAGCCGCCAAAGTTTATCAGGGCAACATACAAGTAGGCTGTCCCTTTTGGTACTTCAAAGAGCAATCCCAGAAATTTTAATACCAAGAACACGAGGCAACCATACAAAAGAATCTTTGGGTGTACATGTGGTCTTGTGCTGACAAGATAATAAGATGCTGCTAGTAAGCCAAGATACAAAGCAAACGAATAGTGAAATAGTTTCACCGCGGTTGAGGTATCTTTGGAGTAGAGTTCAATCAAGCTTGCGATATAGAGAACCGACAAGGCGTACACGAGGATAGTTATGTGTTTTTTCATTTTCAATTGGGGTTTTTTGGTTTCCAATACAATAGCACGAATTTTACCAAAGTCAATAAATAAAAATACCACCTAATCAGGTGGCAATTTTTTCTTCCAGTATTTGTACCAGAACGGCTTTGCGTCGGTTGAAGCAAAGAATGAAAAGATCAGAAATAGTATGAACAGTGGAAAGAACCAGTAGAGTGCTATCCTTGTGTTCCTCTCAGTGATCTCTGCAGCAGTAAGCGAGTCGGTCAGTAAAACGATAAGTTCAGATAGTATCATGGTGTGCGTGTTTTTATGAGCGTAGCATACACTTCATTTTTCGCAAACAAATACTCACAGAAATACTCCAACAAAAAATCGCCCCTTTCGGAGCGATTTTTCTATATTACTTTTCCAAGTACGTAAGCGTCATACGCTGTTCCTTTGGTTCGAAGAGTGTGATCTGGAAGTTGTATGTCTTACCGAGTTCAAGCTTTTCTCGGAGCTTTGATTCACCACCAAAGAGAGAATTGTGGACGAGACCAGCAACGCCTTCTTTGATTGATGCGAGCGCACCGTGCTTGTTGAACTTGATAACGACACCAGTGACGATGTCACCCTTCTTGAGAGTACCTTCAAATTCTTTCCAAGGATTCTCTTTGAGCGCCTTGATAGAAAGTGAAATCTTGCCGTCCTTGATTTCGATTATCTTCGCGCGAACACTGTCGCCGATTTTGAAGAATGCACGAGGATCATCAACGAGACCCCAATCGATTTCTGAGATGTGAACGAGACCTTCAAGACCTTCTTCGATCTTGAGGAAAACACCGAAATCAACGAGACCAGCAACTGTACAATCGAGTTCATCGCCGATGTTGTACTTAGCGATAACTTCCTGGCGTTCTTCCGGAGTTGATTCCTTTTCTGAGAAGATAAGTTTACCTTCTTTTGGAAGTGCAGAAATGATCGCAACTGAGATCTTCTTACCGATAAGTTTTTTGAGTTCTTTCTGGATCTGATCTTTGTCGCTGTCCGCTACACGAGGGTAGTGGTCAGGCTTGAGCTGTGACGCTGGCAAGAAGCCGGCGATACCTTGCCATTCCAAGATAAGACCACCTTTGTTGGCGTCTTTAATCGGAAGTTCGAGGACCATCTTCGACTTAACTGCTTTCTCAGCTTCACTCCAAATAAGAGCTTGCTTCGCTTCCTTGAGAGAAAGTTCGAGGTAACCAGTATTATCCGGAAGACCTGTGACCTTTGCCTTAACGAGGTCGCCAAGGTTGATCTTTTTGATAATGTCGCGAGCGTTCTGGAATTCGCGGCCGTAAATGATACCTGTACCAAATGGTGCAAGGTCAATGTAGACCGATGACTTCTGAATGCCGATAACAGGGCCTTCAACGAGTGAGTCGAGAGCTGGCGGCATAGCTGATTTTTCAGCCATAGCACGGACTGCGCTCATTTGAACGACTTCTGCTTCGACGACTACTTTTTCTACTGTATCTGTTTTTGCCATAGTATTGAATGACATATTTTTACAAAAATATGTATAAAAAAATCCGCATTGCTACCTAAAGAGGTAGGGCGGACAAGGCTCCGGGCTTTCTGGCGTTTTGTGGAAACTACGCTAGAGGATTAATCCCAAAGATCCGCTAATAAAATGACCTACTCAAATTACCATATATAGTAGGCTCCTGCAATGATTATTGACATATTGTATATATTATGATATAATAGGAACAAATCTACCTCTATGAAATATCTAAAAAACATCCTCGTGGCATTATTTTCTTCAATATTGAAAATCGCCATCTTCAGTATGAACCTACTCATTACGATACTGCCTATTGCTCTTGCAATCTTCAGTTTGTACTGTGCCGTTGATTCCGGAAATTCTCCGATTGCAATTGTGTTCATCTGTACATTCTTTGTATCGTTTCTTGCCACAGTTTATGTGTTCAGTCTCGGTAGAATCAATAGCAGAGAATTAATAACAGAATAAATAAGTTAAAAAATTATAAACAGAGTACCATTTAGTACTCTGTTTTTTTTATACATGACTTTTGTAGGCAGTTGCTTCTGGACACGATGGGGATCGAACCCACGATCTTTATTTGGTAAGGATAAAGATTCAGACTACTGACGTGCCCGAAGTATGGGTAACCAATCCATACTGCCTAAGAGTATACGAATAAGATGAAGTCACCATAAAGAAATAATAAAAACAAAATTCGCCCATTTCTGGACGAATTTGGCCTGATCTCTATCCTTACCGACTAGATTATAACGAATGTTTTTTACCATAGCAAATACTTTTATTTACTTTTGTACTATAATATAACCATGAATTCGCACTATATATGTACAGGTGGCTGCATGGGGGTGGCGGACAAACCCGGTGTTTGCCAGGCGCCAGTTTGCCTTAAGCATGGTTTGCCACTAACTAAATGCGACTGTGTTGATGCTACTCACCAAGGGCTCGTTTCGGCGTGCCAAGATTGCGGCAAGCTTTGTCGTCGTGAAGGTGTTTGTGAAGTTGAACTTTATAAAACAGAACTCGTAGCGTAAATAAAAATACTCCCCAATTTTGGGTGAGCATTTTTTTGATGTTTGTCAGTCTGCCCGTAAGCAGGACATTTTTCATGCGATTTGCA
>JAGOOL010000031.1 GCA_017992485.1 Minisyncoccota bacterium | reverse complement strand
TCGGCTATCGAGACGATGGATACCTTCCGGCTGCGATGCTCAACTTCCTTGTATTCATCGGTTGGAACCCTGGTGACGAGACTGAAATCCTGACATCGGACGAATTTATCAAACTCTTTGATCTTTCAAAAGTACAGCGTTCAGGTGGCGGTTTCAATGAAGAAAAATTAAACTGGATTAACAAAGAGCACATTAAGCGCCTGGCGACAGAAGAACAGCATGATTTTGTCTTGAAGTTTATTTCATCTGATTTTGTTACAGCTTGTGGCGAAGAAAAGTTTTCGCGTATTCTGCCGATGATTATTGAGCGAATCAGCTACGGTAAGCAAGTCGCTGAAATGGAAGAAAAAGGTGAGCTTGATTTCCTCATTAAACAACCGACACTCAACACCGCTATTCTCAACTGGAACGGTAAACAAGAAAATGCAGAAACAATCACACACCTTGAAGCAATGAAGCGTATCATTGCTGACATTCCAGAAGGTGAAACTATTCCAGCAGAAGTTGCCAAAGAAACAATCATGAAATATGCCAGCGGTCTTGCGCAACGCGGCTCGGCACTCCATCCGCTTCGTTATGCACTCACTGGCCTCGCTGCTTCACCAGATCCATTCTCCGTTATATATATGCTCGGCAAAGCAGAGTCGCTCAATCGTATTCAAATTGCTCTCAATCAGCTCGCGGGGTAAAATAGAAGTCTATGAGGAAATCTATCCTTGTCGGTGTTGTCCTTAGCCTACTTCTAGGTGTATTAGTCATTGTCGAGCCAATTTTTGCACAAACAACACTAACGAATCCATCAACGCCAGTCGCTACCGACACACAAACAAAGATTGCAAACCAGAATGCTGAAATCGCAAAACTCGAAGCTGAAATCGCTAGCTATAAAAATGAACTTGCTAAAACCCAGGCGGCAGGGAATACACTTGCAAATGCAGTTAAAGAAATTGACCTCAATCAGAAAAAGATTGAGGCCGATATGAAATTGATTGAGCAAAAGATTACCAAGACAAACCTTGAGATTGGGCAGCTTGGTAATCAGATTGATGATAAAAAAGATACAATCAATGGTCTCGTCGCTGCTGTTCGTGACGGTGCCCGACGGCTCGACGAAGCAGACCACACGTCTTTTCTCATGTACCTCGTTCGAGAAGAATCAATGAGTGATGCATGGCGCGAATTTGACGCAATTAGAACAATCGCCAGTCACCTCAATGATAATATTAATAATCTTTCAGAAGCCAAAGTTGACCTTGAAGTAAAGAAGACAGATACCGAAGCTGAGAAAAAAGAAATCGTAGCACTCAAGAAAGATCTTGAAACACAAAAGAAAATAATTGTGGCAAACAAGAACGAAAAAGAGCGTTTACTCAAAGCGACTAAGAACGAAGAAGGTTCATACAAAAAAATGATCGCGGAAAGTGAAAAGAAAAAAGAACAATTTGAAGCCGAACTCCGAAAGGTTGAAGAAGGGTTGAACTACACCGTGAATATTAAAAACCTACCAACCGGTATTGCTTTTGCTTGGCCACTTGAGAAAATCATTATCACCCAGAAGTTCGGTATTACTGCATCATCTGGTCGCTTGTACAAATCAGGTTCGCATAGTGGCGTTGATTTTGGTGCAGCAATTGGTACTCCAGTTTATGCAATGGCCGATGGTACCGTCGAAGGGACAGGTGACACAGACATACAATGCCCACGTGTCTCATATGGTCGTTTTATACTTATAAAGTATACGAACGGCCTAGCAAGCACATACGGCCACTTGTCGGTAATATCGACCTCAACAGGGCAAACAGTTAAAAAGGGCCAGCTGGTGGGTTATACGGGCAATACGGGCTATTCTACGGGCCCACACCTCCATGTTTCGGTCTATGACCGGGATGCCGTAAACCTCAAGACATTGCCTTCTATTTCGTGCAAAGGCAAGATCTTAACGCAGCCAATTGCCGCCACAAATGCCTATCTTGATCCGCTCAAATATTTACCTGCAAAATAGGATTTCATCGTGACAGTCGTGATATAATGCAGGCATGGAAAACACACAAACGACGACCACAATCCCAAGTAGAAAAGCGAGAAAAATGATTATTGGAGGTATTGCTGTACTGCTCTTGCTCACTGTTGCTGTTCTCTGGTATATGAGACGTCCATTGCCGCCGCAGAGTCTGACAAACGGACAGTTCGGCGTTTCTGCAATCGTCAATGCATTTGGTGCGAACCTCAAAATGGTATCACTCACGGCAGAACCTGCTCTGATTGCTAGCGCTATGGATAGCTACTACAAACCGTACGTAACTTCTCGTTTATTGGCAAAATGGAAAGCAGACCCAACGACTGCTCCCGGCAAACGTACTTCAAGCCCGTATCCAGAAAAAATTGAAATTACATCAGTCACACAACTTTCCAAGAAGCAGTACGAAGTTGTCGGCAAAGTTGCCGAAGTCGCGACTGGGTCAAACGGTGCACTTACTACGACTGAAACATATATATTAAAATTGAAACTAAAGTACGATGACGGCATATGGCTTATCAGTGATGTACAAAAAATAGAGCAAGAATAATTTATACTTGCTACCGAAATATAAAAATTCCCAACATAAAAACCATCCCTTCGGATGGTTTTTTGTATATGGATACCTTAACGATTTTCGTTTGTGCTTGGTCCGTGGCGGAACATACTTTTGTCTTTCATTATTTCGCCTTTCATCATATCGTCTTTCATCATGCCACCCTTCATGCCGTGGGCACCACCCATTTTTCCAAACATCATAAATTCTGCAGGAATGTTGTTTTCAGTAGCCCAGTCTTTGAGTGCGTCCATCTGTGTTTTTACAGCAGCGCGCTTCTCATCTTCTGTTTTACCTTCGAGGCTTGTGCGGAGTGTTTCAAGCTCAGCCTTTTTGGCAGTTATTTTGTCAACCTGTTCTTGTGTTAGCTTACCATCAGCAATTGCTTGGGTAAGTCTGTTTGTAAATAATTGTTCATGCTCTTTTTCCATCTGCACTCGCTGTTCGTCAAAAACAGCCTTAACTTCGGTTTCGTTTAAATTAAACTTTGTTGCAAGTGCGTGAATGAGGTTACTCATCGGATTAACCCCGTCAGTCGTACTAGCTGCTTTTGAAGCAGTCGCGCCCGCAAACATGAGACCAAGGGCAATAATTGCACTACCGGCTAGAATTCTTTTTTTTGTAGTTTTACTCATACATTTTTTTATTCAAACACTAATAAAGTGAGACGTTGCGCGATCGTTCACATTGTCTCACGTACAGTGTACTGAAAAGATTATGAAGAAACTCTAAAGTTTTTTTAACGGTAGAAAGACTGTCATTGTAGTGCCTTTATCAAGCTCACTTGAAATACTTACTTTGCCCCCAAGTCTATCAATCGCTGATTTTACAATAGAAAGCCCGAGGCCACTGCCGCCGGTTTGACGCGAACGACTCTTGTCGACACGGTAAAAGCGATCAAATATTTTATCTGCATCATCCTGACTCATGCCGATGCCGGTATCTTGAACGATGATGATTGCCTCTGAGTTAGTTTTTGACAAAGTCGTTGTCACTGTACCGTTTGGCTTGTTGTAGAGGATGGCGTTTTTAATGCAGTTCATAACCACCGCCTCAATCAACAGTTCATTGCTTGTAACAATGACGTCACTACTTGGTAGGTTGAGAATAAGCTGAATATTGGTATTCTTCGCGACGTTTGCCAAGCGTTCGTTTGTTTTGGAAACCAATCGATTGAGATTTACAGGTGAAAACTTGGATGATTCATAGAGGTCGTTCTCAGATAGGCGAGAGAGGGTAAGCAAATCAGTAATAATTTGACTCATCCGATCAACTTCTTCCAGATTACTTTTAACACGACGCGCTGAATCTACATTCTTTTTTTCAGAAAGCTCATTTTCGAGTTCTAGTTTGAGAATACTTAACGGTGTGCGGAGCTCGTGCGATGCATCGCTCAAGAAACGCTTTTCGCGTTCGTACGTTTTCTTGAGTGGCATGAGCGTCCACTCAGCCAACTTGTAACTAAGTCCTCCGGCAATAAGGAGGAGAAAACCATTGACGAGCAAGAGAAGATTAACTAAATCTGATCGAACGTCATCCGGTGTCAGATAGCCCGGCCAAACGTTTGTTTTGTCGTCGTCTTCGGTATCGTCATCATGGTAAGTTAATGGATTTTCAATGATTACTGTAGTTAATCCAGGTCCACGAAATCTATGTTCTAGGCGTGTCGAAAAAACAGAATAGAGAACACCACTTGAGACAAAAAGTATGCCAGCCAAAATCACGACGTAGATGAACGTCAGTTTAATAATCGACTGATTAAATCGTGTGCTAAACGAGTTGGTATCCTTTGCCCCAGACTGTTTTGATTCTTCGTGCATATTTGTACGGCAATTTCTTGCGGAGGTTTTTGAGGTGAACGTCGACTACGTTGCTAAATAAATCGTGGAACCTATCCCAAACGTGTTCAAGAATATCTTCACGAGAAACAACAGAGCCTTTGTTTCGCAGGAAGTATTCGAGCAAACCATATTCACGCAATGTTAATTCTACAGGTTTTTCTTCGATTACAACACTTTGGGTTTTTGTATCAAGGACAAGTTCGTCGAGTGTTAGCACGTCGCTTGTTGTGATAACAGGGCGACGAAGCAATGCGCGAATGCGAGCAACGAGTTCGTCAAAAGCAAATGGTTTAACAAGGTAGTCGTCGGCACCACCATCGAGGCCAACGATCTTGTCATCGACTGCATCTTTGGCTGTTAAAAAGATAATTGGCGTCGTATAGCCCTGGAGACGTAAGTTGCGGCAAACAGCGATACCATCACGCTTTGGCATCATAATATCGAGAACAATCAGGTCATAATTACCGTATTTTGCGAGCTGCTCGCCAGCTTCTCCGTCAAAGGCATAGTCTACAGCGTAACCGCGTTTCTGGAGGCCTTCTACAAGGTTTTTATTGAGTTTTGGTTCGTCTTCTACTACTAATATTTTCATAACACACTCAGTATATACCTCAATTATGAAGAAAATATGAAGCAATGTGTGGTGTAATTTTGATCCTTGAAATTGACAAAACAACGAATACAATCCATAGTGTGGCAAATCAAAACTGAAAAGCTATGGCAAAAACGAAAATAAAATATCATCGGAAAACCGGGGCAAAAATTGATACTCCAGATATCCGTCCCGTGCTTGGAAAACCACTACAGTTCTTTCTTGACCACCTCAAAAAGGAGATATACGAAAGAATAGGCAAAGTGGTCATTGTTTCAGCTTCAGAAATTGAAGTACTATCAGAAGAAATCTGGAACTATAACTACATTGCGCGTATCGCCGAACTGCTCCATTTTGAGAACGAAATTAATTATTATAGATTGAGGCAACGCTACCATTTTCAGTACGCTCAAGGCGAAGCATTGTTGCGATTGTCTGAGGTTGTAAAGCTTGGCTATCTCGACTTGCCGAACAATAAGCAAGTATTAATTCATTTGAGGTATAAAATAGATTCATATCCAGTCATGCTTTCTCTGGTGCATAGTGCAGACATGAATATTCGCTTATCAGTGCTGCAGGTATACAACAAAAGATATTGGGCAGCCGGAACACTATTTATCCTCTAGGACAAATTAAAAAGAGCACAACATTGTGCTCTTTTTTTATTTTTCTAAATTGAGTATTTCATCAATCCTAATCTGCTTCACAAATTCCGGAACGTGAGAAACGAGGATCATAGCACCTTCATACTCATCGAGAGCTTTGGCAATAATAGGCAAGTGACGGAAGTTGATGTGGTTTGTCGGCTCGTCGAGGATAAGCAGTCCAGGCTTCTGTAGGACAAGGCGAGCGAAAGCAACGAGACCTTTTTGTCCTTCAGAAAGGCTGCCAATCTGTGTGTTGATAATGTCTCCAGTAATGAGGAATTGCGCAGCAGTCGAGCGAATTTTGTGTTCATTTTCGCGTTCACCGGATGAAATCATTCCCGAGGTGAGCGACGCAAGAACAGTGTCGTTGAAATCGAGTGTAGAGAAGTCCTGACGATAGTAGCCGACACGAACACCATCAGCAATTGTTGTACCTTCGGCTGAGTTAGTCGCGATTTTTTCAAGCAATGTACTTTTGCCGATGCCATTAGGTCCCTCAAGGAGTAAGTGCTGGCGTTTCTTGAGTGAAATGTTTGCTTTATGCTTTGTGATTTTACCAGTCTTCATCGTTGTGAACGAAGAAATGGTAATAATTTCGCCGATGATGTCGCCCTGAGAGGGGATAGTAAATGTACGGATTGTTTTATCTTCTTTTCGAACATCAACGAGATCCTCTTCGAGTTCCTCAGCCATTTCGCGCATACGTTTTGCAACAAGACGCATCTGTCCGCCTTTGTTCGCAAATTTGTTTGATTGATCTTTTTTCTCTTGAATCTTTTTGGCGAGCTGCGCATTCTTCATGTTTTCGCGCTCAACACGAGCAGTGATATCTTTGACCACATCATGGTAGTTACCATCGTACTGTTCAATCTTTTTTGTATAAATGTCCAAGTACAAGACGCCTTGTGTAAAGGAGTTCAA